>NZ_JANQCT010000001.1:0-251005 GCF_024723495.1 Campylobacter sp. RM19073
GCAAATAGGGCTTACACGACAAACTTTTTTTAAATTCTTTTCTTTAAGGGATAGGGGAAACTATAATTTGAAAGCCAAAACAGTTTCCCCTATCCCTTAAAAATCCCAACCCCTTCCCAGTTTGGCATTTTTATTTTATAAAATTTTCGCAAAAGTAAAATAACCTAAATGGTTATTTTACGGCGAAAATTTGGAGTATAACCCTTGACCCACCTAAAGCCCCCACAAGTGGGGTACCTCTATTTGCTTCAAATTTGTTTTATAAAAATCTGAGCTTTAGCTCAGCAACCTTGAAAGGCTTTTTCAAGGGGTTAGGGGTTGTTAAGGGGGAAGGGTAAAGTAGCTTCGCTCTTATGTTTCGTAGTGCCATCAAACGATAGTTAGTATCGTTTGACTATTGCACTACTCAACTGCCAAAAAAGCGTCCCCCTTCCCACTTAAAAAGAAAAATAATATAGATTATTTCACTTAGTATAAAAACCAAAAAATATTTAAAATTTCAAATTTTTTTAAATTCTTTCTTTAAGGGACAGGGGAAACTATTTTTAACTTCGCAGGTCAGCAGAGCCGACCTTTGCGATAAACTTTAGAAAAGTTTAATCAAACTAAAGTCTCCACGAGTGGGGTACCCCATTTATGGGGACTTTAGTATTTGCTACTTTAGCACGGACTTTGTTCGTGCGTTAAAAGTAGGTAAAAATGGGTTCCCCTATCCCTTAAGATCCCAACCCCTTCCCAGTTTGGCATTTTTATTTTTAAGTCGCAAACGGCGACTTGTTGCCGTGCGAAGTTAAAAAACTGGGCTTAGCTCTAGCGAAGTAAATATTTAAGCAAGAAGGGTTATTATTAGAATCTTGGTTAATTCTTATAATGATTTATAAATATTTATCGTGAAATTTAATATCAAATTCCAGTATAAATATAATCACTCATAACCGGCGTTAAACCAGCATTTTTAATGGCTGTTTTCATCTGATTTACATCTCTATTATCGCTGATTTCAAACTGACCATCGCCTTTATCTTCATCATCTTTGCCGCCGTGTTCGCCGATACCGACACTTACTCCAGCTGATACTTTAGTAATGCCAAGAGCCATAGCATTATCCCTAAAATACGCACTCTCACGACTACTAAGCGTGATATTAGCATATGGCAAAAATAGTCTATAAGCAGCGATTACTTGGAGCAAGGCGCGCTCGGTTACATCTTTTGGATTGATTTTGTTATTATTTATAATCGGTCTTAGGCGTGGGACGGAGATAGAGATCTCTGCGTGTGGGTATTTGGATTGGATTAATGAGGCGTGAAGGGCAGTTGCCATAGCATCTTTACGCCAATCATCAATCCCAAGAAGTGCTGCAAATGCCACTCCACGCATACCGCCTATTAATGCTCTTTCTTGAGCGTTAAATCTATATGGAAAGACCCTTTTATTGCCGTAAAGATGAATTTTGCCATATTTTATAGGATTATAAGTCTCTTGGAAAACTGTGACAAAATCCACGCCGTTATCGTGTAAAATTGCGTATTCATCACTATTTAATGGGTAAATTTCAACCCCAACTATATCAAAATACTCTTTGGCTAATCTACAAGCGTTTGCGATATAATTTAGCGGTGTTTTGGTTTGGGATTCGCCAGTTAATATAAGTATCTCTTTTAATCCAGTTTTGGCGATATTTTTTAGCTCTTTAATGATGTCATTCTCATCTAATTGAGCCCTTTTGATATCATTACCCACCTTAAAACCGCAATAAACGCAGTTATTATCGCAGTGATTGGCTATGTATTGTGGGGTAAAAAGGTATATATTTTTACCAAAATATCGCTCTTTTATAGCCTTGGATTTTGCTACCATCTCTTCAAGGAAATTCGCAGCTACAGGGCTTAATAGAGCTTGGAGATCTCTTAAATTTAGATTATCTTTATCTAGGGCTTTTTGGACATCAAAAGCGTTAAATTCATCGAAATTTACATTTTTGTGCGCATTTAAAACTTTTAGCATTATATCGCTATCAATTTGCTCTTGCGATGGTAGATACTCCATTGGGTCTGTTTTTTGTATAAATTTCATCTATTATCCCAAAAATCCAGTCAGTGGCGAGCTAGCTTGAGCGGTATTTAAAACTCTTCCAAATCCGGCTAAATAGGCATCTCTACCGGCTTTTACGGCATTTTTAAACGCTCTTGCCATAGATCTTATATCCTTAGCAGTGGCAATAGCGGTATTTACCATCACAGCAGCACACCCCATCTCCATAGCCTCACACGCTTGACTAGGGCGACCAATCCCCGCATCTACGATTATAGGTAGGTCTATTTCATCTATTAAAATTTGAATCATATCTTTATTGCTTAGACCCTTATTTGACCCAATTGGTGCAGCTAGCGGCATAATGGCGGCCGCTCCGGCATTTGCCATATCACGAGCAACGACAAGATCTGGCATCATATAAGCAAGCGGGATAAATCCATCATGTGCCAAAAGCTCTATGGCTTTTAGTGTTTGATAGTTATCTGGTAGTAGAAATTTGCTATCTTTAATTACTTCTATTTTTATCATATCCCCACACCCAAGCTCTCTACCTAGACGGGCGATTCTTAGGGCTTCACTAGCGTCCCTTGCACCGCTTGTATTTGGTAGTAGGGTGATATTTTTGGGGATAAATTTAGTTATGCTTATATCGCTATCTTTATTTACTCTACGAATTGCTAGGGTGATGATTTGAGCGTCTGCTTCTTCTATACAAGCGGTAATTAGCTCTGGGTCAAACTTCCCACTACCCATAATAAATCTAGAATCAAATAGCCTTCCACCTAAATTTAACTTATCCATTATCTACTACTCTCTTTATTAAAATATCCAAAATTTGATTTGCTTGTTGCATAGCGCAAATTCCAACTCTAGGTGCCATTAGCCCATTACCTATACTAGCAGCGCTTTTTAGATCTCCGCAAATATAGAGATTTTTTGCCATTTGAATTGTCTTTATCTCATCACTTCTGCCATATCCTGCCATACCGCTTGCTGCTACTATTGTTTTGTTTTTAAGATTATTTATTAGCATGGCTTTGGATTTTGGATTATCGAAGCATTCAGCTACTATATCATAGTTTTGAAATACCAAATTTACATTATTTTCATCTAGCCTTATAGTCTCTATCTCTACGCTAACAAATGGATTAATCTTAGCGATTATATCTGCTAGGGCTGTGGTTTTGTATTTACCAATATCATCAATGAAATATTGTTGGCGATTTAAATTTGATGGATCAATGGTATCAAAATCAACTAATTTTAAAGAGCTTACCCCAACCCTAGCTAAAGCTATAGCCACGCTACTGCCAAGCCCCCCAAGCCCAGCTACTCCTACTTTGGCATTTTGCAATGCTATATTTACCTCAGGGCTATTTCTAGCTGCCATCATCTCTTTTAAACACTCTTTTGATGGGAATTCACCTTTGTTTATAAAGACTACACTATCGCCATCATTTAGCTCTAAATCATCATTAGTAGCAAAGCCTTTATATATGGTTATTACGCTATCATCAAAGCCAAGCTCGGTGCGTAGTTTAGAAAGGGTGTTTGAATTTACATCTTTTATGATTGAATTTACTTTTATCTTTTTCATAAGCGTGATTATAGCCTAAAAAGGCAAAATAGCTATTAAATGCGTATTAAAATTTTGTAAAATTTAAACTAATGATTATAAAAATTTGGCTAAAATTTCAGCCTTATATGGATTTAAGGCTAAAAATATGTTTGATACGATATTTAGAGAGTATGATATACGAGGGATCTATCCAAAAGATTTGAATGAAAAAAGCGTAAAAGCTATTGGTATATGCCTTGGGCGAGTGATGAAAAGTCGCGGGGTAAAGAGCGTAAGCGTTGGATATGATGCTAGGGTTTCGGCTAATGCGTTGTTTGGCCATTTAGTAAGTGGATTTAACGCGGCTAAAATAGAAGTTTATGATATAGGAATGTTGCCTACGCCAGTTGGGTATTTTAGCGTTTTTACAGATAAATTTGATGCTAATGTGATGATTACAGGTAGTCATAATCCAAAAGAGTATAATGGATTTAAGATCACAATTAAAAAAGATAGCTATTTTGGCGATGATTTACAATCTTTAAAAAATGAAGTGAATAAATTTATAGCTAGTGGCGAGGTGGTTGAAGATAATTTTAAGGCTACTAAATTTGATATTTTAAGCTCATATGTGGATTTTTATGCTAAGGAATTTTCCCACCTTAAAGGACTAAAGACAAAGATTATTTGCGATGCTGGAAATGGCGTGGCTGGTATAACTCTAAAGCCGATTGCTAAAGCACTTGGCTTGGAATTTAATCTACTATATCCAGAGCCTAATGGGGAGTTTCCAAATCATCATCCAGATCCAAGCGAAGAGGAGAATATAAAAGAGCTAAAACAGGCTTTAAAAAATGGCTATGATATTGGATTTGGCTTTGATGGGGACGCTGATAGGATCGCAGTTTTAACTCCAAAACGCACTATAAAAGGCGATGAGTTAGCATATTTATATGCTAAAAATATGAAAAATCCTAGAGTCTTAGGCGAGGTCAAATGTAGCCAAAATATGTATGATGAGATAGATAAAATCGGCAAAAGCTTTATGGGAAAAACTGGTCATAGCAATATCAAAAAAGCGATGAAAGAGCTAAATATCGATATGGCAGCTGAGGTTAGCGGACATATATTTTTTAAAGAGAGATTTTTTGGTTTTGATGATGCTGTGTATGCTATGATAAGGGTGCTTGAGCTAATAGCAAATGGATTTGATCTAGATGCTGAGCTAGATAGATTGCCTAAATTATACTCAACTGATGAGATGAAGATAAAAACAGATGATAGTAGTAAATTTAAGATTATAGAGGCTTTAAAAGTTGAGCTAAATAGAGATGGTAATGGACTTCCAAAGATTATTGATATTATAGATATAGATGGAGTTAGGATTAAATTTCAAAATGGCTGGGGACTAGTAAGGGCGTCTAATACAACTCCAGTTATTGTAACTAGATTTGAGGCAAATTCGCTAAAAAATATGCAAGAAATTCAAGATGGCGTGATCGCTTTGGTAAATAAAATTATGGTAGATTGTAATGCCTAAGGCCTTGTGTATCATTAGCGGTGGCATGGATAGTGCGGTGGCGGCTGCTACTGCTAAGAGCGATGGGTATGAGATCGTAGGGTTGCATTTTGATTACTCTCAAAGGACAATGCAAAAAGAGCGTGAGTGCTTTGAGAAAATTTGCGATGATTTGGGGGTTATTGATAGATTTGTGATTAATGCGGATTTTATAGCTGATGTAGGTGGCAATGCTTTAACTGATAGAAGCGTTGAAATACCAAAAAATTCGCTAAATTCTACTGATATGCCAGTTACTTATGTGCCTTTTAGAAATGGAGTATTTTTATCTATCGCAGCTAGCGTGGCTCAAGTGCAAAAATGCGAGGCTATATATATAGGATTAGTTGAAGTTGATGGGAGTGGTTATCCTGATTGCAAGCTTGAGTTTTTAGAAGCGATGAATAAAGCGGTGAATTTGGGCACTAATTGCGAATTTATTTTTAAAGCGCCGCTAATTGGCTTATCAAAAGCACAGATTGTGGTTAAGGCTTATAAATTAGGCGTTGATCTATCTAATACTTGGAGTTGCTATGAGAGTGGCGATTTGGCTTGTGGAGAGTGTGATAGCTGTCTGCTAAGGCTTAAGGGATTTAAAGAGAGTAATTTAAACGACCCTATAGAGTATAAAAAAATTACATTTAAGGATTAAAATATGTATCGTTTTGCACCATCGCCAACTGGAGATATGCATATTGGGAATTTAAGAGTTGCGATATTAAACTATATATCTTCACTTCAAGATAAAAGTGGCTTTATACTTCGTATAGAAGATACTGATAAACAAAGAAATATAGATGGTAAAGATAAAGAGATAATGGAGCTTTTAAAGAAATTTGGAATTAAGTGGGATACTCTTTATTATCAAAGTAAAAATCTCAAATTTCATCAAGAATTTGCCTCTAAGCTTTTGATAGATAAGAAAGCTTTTTTATGCTTTTGCGATGATGAGACATTGGATAAAAAAAGGCAAGAAGCAGTAGAAAATGGGGTGGCATATAGATATGATGGGAGTTGTGAAAACTTAAGCGATGAAGAGATTTTAAATAATCCACGCCCAGCGGCCATAAGGCTAAAATCGCCTAAAACTACACAAAAATTTGTTGATAAGATTAAAGGCGAGATAGTATTTGAGCCTGAAAATATCGATAGTTTCGTGCTTTTAAGAGCAGATAAGACGCCAACATATAACTTTGCTTGTGCGATTGATGATATGCTTGAGGGTGTAACGATGATTATTAGAGGCGAAGATCATGTAAGCAATACTCCAAAGCAAAATTTGATTAGAGAAGCATTAGGATATACTCAAGAGATAAGCTACGCCCACTTACCTATAATATTAAATAGCGAAGGCAAAAAGATGAGTAAAAGGGATAATAGCTCTTCTGTTAATTACCTTTTAAAGAAGGGTTATATGCCTGAGGCGATAGCCAATTATCTTATATTAATAGGCAATAAAACTCCGTGTGAAATTTTCACTTTAGAGCAAGCAGCTAGCTGGTTTGATATAACTAATATTTCACACTCGCCAGCTAAATTTAGCGAAGAGAAACTAGCTCAAATAAATAGAGAACATATCAAACTTGCTAGTGATGATAGGCTAGTTGAGCTTGGATTTAGCTCGCCTGATTTGGCTAGATTTTATACTCAAGAAAGTAGCCTAATCCCTGAAATAATGGCTAAAATTGACGCTATGAATTTAGCAAAGATAATCCCACCGCAGTGGCAAAAAGAGGCAGATGAGATACGCAAAGTTATATTAAATATGCAAATTCCAAATAGCTTTGATGAGTTTAAAATTGTTATCTCTGATGAGACAAATTTAAAAGGCAAATCGCTATTTATGCCTCTTAGGCTACTTTTAACAGGCGCTCAGCACGGTCCTGAGCTTAAAGATCTATACCCATTAATCAAATCAGATATTAAGGAGATTGTAGCCAAATGAATGTTTTAACATATTTTATTATCTCTGTAGTTGATATTTTAGATATAGTTATTAAGGCCTATATGTTTGTCATTATCGCAGCAGCCCTTATAAGCTGGGTTAGACCTGATCCTTTTAATCCAATTGTCCAGCTACTATATCGCCTTAGCGCTCCAGCTTATGGGCTTATTAGAAAGCTTAAAATTCCAACGGCTTTTGGTGGAATCGATATAGCACCAATTATTATCTTGCTTAGTTTGGAGTTTATAAGTAGATTTGTATTAGGATATATTCGTGTTGTTGCTTATCAAATTTAGTCTATTTTTACTCTTTTTGGCTATGCCACTTTGGGCTGGAGTGCCAAGCTATGAGAAGTTAAAATCCTCTCCAAAAGGATTAGCAAAAGACTATTATATATATAGATTTGCTAAAGAGAGTAAGGCTAGTAAGGCTGAGCTAAAAAAGCTTAGAACACAAATTTACCGCTATCAAGGTAGCATTAAGACACTATTTGATAATAAATTAGGTGCTATACAAAAAAGTATAAATAACTGCTCTAAATATAATCTATCAAATATCGATAAAGCCGATGAAATGTGCCAAAATATGCTCCTTAGTATTAATTTTGTCAAATCCCTAAATCCTACACAAAGAGCTGATTTATTTGAAAGATTAAAGATGGCAAATTCGAAATTTTTAAATTTCGTCCAAGGATTTAGCAAGGATGACCCACTAGCATACTATATTAAGATTGGTGATACTACTGGATATTTTAAATACTATTTTAACGCCAAGGATAAAGATGAATTTCTAAATAGATATAAATTGAGCCAAAAATTAATCGCAAATAGCATAAATCATTGGCAGTTTAAATCAATAGTTCAAGAATCTATAATTGGCAAGAAAAATGAAAAATTTAGAAGAGTATTACTAGAGGCTAATCCAAATTCTCTTAGTGGGGATATGGCGTTTTTGTTTGGATTAAATGCTATATTACTTTATGAAGATGAGAAGGCGGTTAAATTTTTTGAAGTGGCAGCTAAGAGATCAAAATTTGCTAGTAATAAAGATAATGCTAATTTTTGGATATATTTAATCACAAAAGATAAGGAGCTATTAAAAAGCATAGCAAATAGTGCTGATATAAATATTTATAGCCTTTTTGCTAGGGAATTTAGTAGCGATGAAAAGATCAAAATCGCAGTGCCAAAACCATCCACTAAAGAGCTATTAAAATATGATTACACAGATCCATTTACATGGCAAAGGACTAGAGAAAAAGTGGCAAATATGCCTAGCTCAGAGCTGATCTCATATGCTTCAAGATTTTATACTCAAAGCACCCTTGGAGAGTATAGCTATATAATGGAGCGAGCACATAATCATAAAATTCACTTCTATCCAATGCCATTTATGGAGTATATCGGCACTGATGATGTAAAGCGTCAAGCGTTGATTTTGGCTCTTGCTAGGCAAGAGAGTAGATTTGTCCCTAGTGCTATATCTACCTCATATGCACTTGGTATGATGCAGTTTATGCCATTTTTGGCTATAGACATTGCAGCTAAGCTTGGTATGAGCGGATTTGATATAGATGATATGTTTAAGCCGCAAATTGCCTATAAATTTGCTAATTTCCACTTAGATTACCTAGAGAAATATCTATACAATCCGCTATTTATAGCATATGCTTATAATGGCGGGATTGGCTTTACTAAGCGTATGTTGCTTCGTGGAGATCTATTTAATCGCAAGGGTGAGTATAGCAAATATGAGCCGTTTTTATCTATGGATTTAGTCCCATATGCTGAGAGTAGAATATATGGCAAGAAGGTCTTAGCAAACTATATAATCTACCTAGCAGCCTTAGGTAAAAGCACTAAAATATCGCACTTTTTTGACGCTACTTTGATTCCAGAGTTAAGCGATGGATTTAGGGATAAGCTAAGCTTTTAAACTTGCCTTATTTGGTATTCCAATAAAGCGATCTAGCTATTTTTTGAAATTTGAGCCTAGCTGTAGAGTTGTCATCTAGGGATATTTCTAGATTTAAAATATCTATATTTTGAGATGGGGTTGTGATTTTATAGTGATTGCTCCAAGGTAAATTTATAGATGTTAGATTAGTTAGGTTATCATCTGCGTTTAATTTTTGGAATTTTGAATTTACCGCATTGATATTTATATAATTTGGCGATATATTGGTTGGGTAGATAGAGAGGATAAACACCTCACTCCCTTCAAAATCACTTACAAACTCGCCTTGATATATAGGATTTAGGTATGTAACTACTAGCAAAATTCCATCTTTATCATACTTTTGCGTGTAGGCTAAAAGCTCATTTTTAAGATTTGCTTGTGAGTGTAAAGAGCTCTTGCCCCAGCACCCAGCAAAAACTAAAGCTATAAAAATTAGAGATAAATTTTTAATCATATTTTGCCTTTTTATTAAATTATACCATTTATATTTTTAATCTTTAAATTGTATTATATATATTTTACTAAAATATATTTTGAATTTATCTAAAAATTTACTTTTAAAAATCAATAATAATTTAAGTTGAATTTAGATATATTTTTTATCTAAAATATTTATGTCTTAAAAATATAATAATATGGAGAAAAATATGGAAAATTTATATGATGTAGTAGTCATCGGTGGTGGGCCATTTGGTATAGCTTCAGTAGTTGAGGCTAAAAGAGCAGGATTTGCTAATGTTTTATTACTAGAAAAAGGGGATAACCACTCTCAAACAATTCGCAAATTCTACAAAGATGGCAAACGGGTAGATAAGGTCTATAAAGGTCTTGATAGTGAGACAAAGGGTAGTGTGGAGTTCTTTGATGGGACTAAGGAGAGCACGCTAAACTATTTTGATAAACTCTTAGATGAAGGTGAGATTGAAGCTATATTTAACGCTGAGGTTGAAGGGGTTAAAAGAGATGGTGAAAATTTGGCAGTTACTACGGCAAAAGGCGTATTTAAGGCTAAAAATGTGATGATAGGTATAGGTAGAATGGGTAAGCCAAATAAGCCAGATTATAAAATTCCACCATCACTAATCCAAGTTGTAAATTATAATCTAAATAGCTGTAATTGCGGCGAAAAGATTATCGTAGTAGGTGGGGGAAACTCAGCAGCTGAGTATGCTGTGGATTTAAGCGGCTGTAATGATGTAACTCTAAATTATAGACGCCCGACTTTTACAAGATTAAACGATATAAATTTAGCCGCAGTAGAAGATAGTGCTAGAGATGGCAAATTGACCTTAAAATTAGGCGTAGATATTACTGGAATAGAAAATGATAATGGTAAGGTGTCAGTAAGCTATAGTGATGGAAGTGTCGTGGTTTATGATAGGATTATATATGCAATTGGTGGCTCAACTCCGGTTGATTTCTTACAAAAATGCGGCATAGAGTTAGATAACGATACCAAACCAGTTGTAGATGAGAATTTACAAACAAATGTCAAAGGACTGTATGTAGGTGGCGATATAGCTAGTAAAAATGGTGCTAGTATCGTCTCAGCACTAAATAATGCGCATAAAATTATCAATTATATAGTAAATAATAAGGCGTAGTAGTGAGTAAAATTTGGTATTTTCTAGTTGGTGCGTTGCTGGTTGGATGTGGTGATGAAAGGGCAATTAGCTTTAGTGATTTAAACTCTAGCGAGCAAGATAAATATATTTTAAAATCTAAATATGAGGCACTTTCTGATTATTTTTCGTGGTTGGAGCTTCGTGATTTTAATATTCAAAGTGATATGCTAGAGATACCAAATGATATAGATACCCTTAAAAAGAATTTAGAAGTCGCCATAACGGATAATAGAGTCTTGCTTAGTGATAATGCTCAGTTAGTTAGGCAAAATTTGGAATTAGCCAAAGAGATAGAGAGCCAAAAAATAGCTATATCAAATGCCAATGAGAGCTCTAAAAATGCCTATAATGAGGCGATTAAGTCATCTCAAGCTCAGCACTATGATAATATAGCTGAGCTAACAAAGAGAATTAATGAGCTTGAAGTTGATAGTGTTGAGAGCATTAAGAGATATGAGCAAAAGATAGTAGATTTAGAAAACAATATCGATAAGCTAAAATTGGAGTTAGAAAAAACCAAAACTATAGCTGATGAGAGGGTTAAAAATAGTGCTAATAAAGCTACTCAAGAGAGTATAAATCTACAAAATATCAATAAAAAATTAAGCGATGAATTAAATGCTTTAAAGGCTCAAAACTCTAAATTTAATGCTGAATTTAGTAGTAATTTAAATGCTAAAGATAAGGAGATAGAGAGCTTAAAATCTCAAATAAATAGTAAAAATGATGAGCTAAGCAAATTAATGCACTCTCAAACCTTAGCATTAATAGAGTTGCAAAACAAGAGTGCTAAGAATGTAGATGAGCTAAAATCAGAGATTGATAGACAAAGAAATGAGTATTTTGCCGAAATAAATAGCAAAAATGATCAGATAAAAAAGCTAAATTTAACTATTCAAAATTTAAATAATCAAAGAGATAAAGAGATAAAAAATATCGAAAATCAGATATTAAACAACTATAAAAAGAGTCAAGAAAATAGGGATAAACAGCTTAAAGATAGGTATGAAAACAGCCTAAAAGAGCAAAATATGACTATAGCTGGGCTTAATGCTAAATTAATAAATCAAGAGATAAATTATAAAAAAGAGTTAAAAAATAGAGAAAAAGAGTATAAAGACTCTATTTTGGATTTAAGAAAAATGGTTGAATTTAGTGCTATTGACGCAAATAAAAGTATGCAAAAAATCAGCAATCTACAAAGAGATGGGGCTATTAAAGATAAAGAGATAAAGGAGTTAAAAGATCAAATTTTAACTCTAAAAAGCGATATGAATAATAGCAAAAAGTTGGCAAATTATGAGCTATTAAATTCCAAAATCACAGAATTAGAAGTTCAAAATAGCCAGTTAAATTCCAAAATATTTGCCATAATCCAAAGTGCCAAAGAGGGCTTAGAATCAACTAAACAAACATACATAAAAGAGTTAGAAAACCAAAAAAAATATTATGAAGAGATGATAAAAAATATCAAAACCCAAGAGATAAATAGAGATAGCAATGGATCAGCTTGAGCTTTATCAGCTTAAAGATGGGTATAGATATAATAGCGATACTCTATTTTTATATGATTTTATAGGTAATAAACTAAAGGGCGAGATCTTAGATGTTGGTTGTGGATGTGGTATCTTAGGGTTTTTGGTTGCTCGTGATAATAAAATAAGCTTAAGTGGGATTGATATTGAGCCTTTAAATATTGAGATTAGTAGGCATAACTCTAGGATAAATGGTATTAAAGCAAATTTTATAGTTGGCGATTTTGCCGAGTTTAGAAGTGAGGTTAAATTTGATTTTATCATATCTAATCCCCCATTTTATCACGCAAATGTGATTAAGAGTCAAAATAGCCATATAGCAAGATCTAGATACTCAAATTCTCTTAACTTGGAGCAATTTTTGGCTAGTTGTAATCGCAATTTAAAGCCAAAAGGGGTTTTATATTTTTGTTATGATGCTAAGCAGATTAGAGAGATTTTTGCTCTATTTGATAAATTTAAGATGAATGCTACTAAGCTTAAATTTATCCATTCTAAGCATAATCAAAGTGCCAAATTAGTGCTAATTGAGAGTAAAAAAAGTAGCCGCTCTATGTGCGAGGTGGTGCCACCTTTGGTTGTTTTTGATAAAGATGAGTTTAGCATAGGGGCAAAAGAGATTTTTAAAAAAGCAAATACTATAAGCAAGGTTTATGAGTGATAAAGCAAGATGGGTTTGATTATGAGTTTAATCCTAGCAAGTGCGATGAGTGTGGTGGCAGGTGCTGTACTGGAGAGAGTGGATATATATGGATTGATGAGGGCGAGATAGATGAGCTTAGCAGATATTTAGGGTATAAATCAGAGCTGGTTAAAGAGATATTTTTAGAGAAATTTGGCAATAGATATAGCATTAAAGAAAAGCCATACCAAAATGGCTTTGCTTGTATGTTTTTTGATGAAAAAAACAAAAATTGCTCCATATATGAGTATCGGCCAAAGCAGTGTAGGAGCTTCCCATTTTGGGAGCATTTTAAGAGTAATTTTAAAGAGCTGGAGATGGAATGTATTGGCGTAAAGCGATTGTAGCTTTAGCATTTGTATTGTATGGTTGTGGCGGTATAGAGCCAAATTTTGGTCCTATTTATCAAGCTAAGCCAAATGGTGATTTGGATATAATGAATGCTTATTTTATGATAGAAAATGGCGATACAAGCAAAGCTAGTGAGATATTTTATACTCTTTATAAAAATAGCGGTAATGAGCTATTTTTAAAAGAAGCAGCTAGATTGGCTTTGAGTGCTAGATCAAATTTATTATATCAGATAATGGGTGAATTAAATGGAAATGACGCTCAAACTTTAAGGCTAAAGATTAGCTATGCTATATTAATTTATGAGCTAGATGAGGCTAAAAAATTAGCTTTAAAGCTCATAAAAATGGATAAAAGTAGCCAAAATTATATATTATTAGCCAATATATATGCTTTTGAAGATGATATAAATAAATCAATTGAGTTATACAAAAAAGCTTATGAAATCGATAAAAGCGAAGATAATATGATACGAGTTATCACTATTTTTAATGATTTTTTAGGCGATAGCAAGAGTGCTATAAGGATAGCTGATGATTGGGTTAGGCAAAATGGCTGTTCTAGTAGGGCTTGTTATATTTTATTAGATTTATACTCAAATTCATCTGATTTTGATAATATTGTGCGAATATATGAGAAGTTGTATTTAGAAAATGAATCTACTCAATATTTAGTAAATGCCCTTGAAGTGCATCTTTATCAAGGGGATTATCAAGGGGCTAAGAGATTGCTTAAAAAGTATGAATTTAACGATGATTTGCTATCTCAAATTTACGCTCAACTTGGTGAGTATAATGAGGCTTATGAGGTTGCTAAAAGGCTATTTGAGCTTACAAATAGTGTTGAATATAAAGCCAAAATGGCAATATATAAGTATGAATTAAGCAAAA
Organism: Campylobacter sp. RM19073; assembly: GCF_024723495.1. Classification (NCBI taxonomy): domain Bacteria; kingdom Pseudomonadati; phylum Campylobacterota; class Epsilonproteobacteria; order Campylobacterales; family Campylobacteraceae; genus Campylobacter; species Campylobacter sp. RM19073. Next base: position 14,141 of record NZ_JANQCT010000001.1, read on the forward strand.
CAAAAGAGCTAAAGCTTATAATTAATCTCTTTGAAGAGTCCGTTTATAAGCTTGAAAATCCCGTGTATTATAACTATTATGGCTACTTGCTAATAGATCATAATATTGATGTGAAAAAGGGATTAGAGCTAGTTTTAAAGGCTCATTTTCTTGATTTTAAATCTGCTTATATTATAGACTCTGTGGCGTGGGGGTATTATAAGCTTGGGAATTGCGATATGGCTATGGAGTGGATAGAGAAAATCGGCGCTAAAGATTTAGAGCAAGGGGAGTTTAAAATTCATTATGATAAGATTAAAAAGTGTATAAAAGGCAAAAGATGATATTAAAGCAAATTATAGATAAAACCAAATTTGAGCTTCAAAACCAAAAACAAAAGCTCCCTTTTGATATTTTACAAAGAGCCATAAGTTACTCACGCACTCCGCTAGATCCATTTAAAATGCTTAAAGATGGGATAAATATCATAGCTGAGGTTAAAAAGGCAAGCCCTAGCAAAGGGGTTATAAGAGATGATTTTGATCCGTTAAAAATAGCCTTAGAGTATGAAAGAGCCGGAGCGTGGGCGATAAGCGTTTTAACTGAGCCATACTATTTTTTAGGAAGTATTGAGTATTTGGGATTGGTGCGTAGATTTGTGAATTTACCTTTGCTTAGAAAAGATTTTATCATAGATAAATATCAGATCGCTCAAGCTAGAATTTATGGTGCTGATATGATTTTATTAATCGCTAAGGCTTTGGATATAAAGAGTTTAAAAGAGCTATCAGATTATGCTAATGAGCTAAATTTAACAGTATTGATGGAGATTCATGACGAAGAAGATTTAGAAAAAGCTCTACAAACTAATGCTAAGCTAATAGGGATAAATCATAGAAATTTAGAGACATTTAAGATGGATATGGAGCTTAGCTTAAGGCTAAAAGAGCAGATTAAAGATGATAGGATTGTGGTGGCTGAGAGTGGATTATACTCATATGAGCAAATTTTAAATTTAAATCAAAATGGCATTAAAGGCTTTTTAATTGGTGAGCATTTTATGCGTCAAGATGATATTTATCAAGCTGTAATGGATATAAGGGGCGCTAGATGAGAGATGAATTTGCCCCTTGGAGGGCGCAGTATTTTGCCCGTCCAAAAGATAGCCAGTGCGTATTTTGCAAGATTGCTAGTGAGAATAGAGATAGTGAGAATTTTGTGCTATTTAGGGCTAAAAACTGTTTTGGTGTGATGAATAGATACCCATATACTTTGGGTGAGTTTATGGTAATTCCTTATAAGCATATAGATAATATCGAGAGCTTAGATACTCAAATTTGGCTAGAGATGAGCCAAATAGTCCAAATCGGCGTAGCGGTTTTAAAAAGAGTTTTAAATGCTAGTGGCGTTAATATCGGTATGAATTTAGGAGCAGCCGCTGGTGCTGGTATAGCTGAGCATATACATTATCATCTTGTGCCAAGGTGGGAGAGGGATACAAATTTCATAACAACCATAGGATATACTAGAGTTCATGGCGTTCCATTTATGGAGCAATTTGAGAGTTTAAGAGATGAATTTAAAAGGCTAAGTAGTGAAAATTCTATTTTCTCCAAGTGAGAGTAAAAAGCCAACCCCAAATCCACTTGATCTTGCTTCATTATCGATAAATTGCGATAGAGATGAGATTTTAAAGAGTTATTATGATATATTAAATAGTGGTGATGAGACTACTTTAAGCAAGATATTTGGGGTAAAAAGCAGCAAAGATATTGCTAATATAGTAGATCTATCTAGTAAAAAACTCTATCACAAAGCTATACAAATGTATGATGGCGTGGCATATGATGCTTTGGATTATCTAAATTTAGATGAAAAATCAGCTAAATATATAGATGAGAATTTATTGATATTTTCTAATTTATATGGTGTTTTAAGAGCTGGGGATTATGCTAGGTTTTATAAGCTAAAGCAAGGTCAGATGGTTGCTAATATAGATAGCATAAAATATTATAAAGGTCGCCTTGATAGGGCTTTAGATGAGTTTTTAGATGGTGATGATATAGTGGATCTTAGGGCTGGATATTATGATAAATTTTACACTATTAAATCTCCATATATGACTATGAAATTTCTAAAAAGTGGTAGAGTTGTTAGCCATTTTGCTAAGTATTATAGGGGGCTTGTTTTGCGTCATTTGGCACTAAATGGGGCTGGTAGCTTTAATGATTTGATGCAGATTAAATTCCCAAATCTAAGCTTAGTTAGCATTATAAAAACTAAATTAAAAAGTGAATTAATCTTTGAAATTAATAGCGATTAGATCAAAATTATTCAAAATAGGGTATAATTTTAGTTTAAGGAGATATTTATGAAAATTTTATATAGTAATCAAGCAAATTTTAAAGATGAATTTGACGCATTAGTAAATCGCTCAAATATGGATATACAAGGCGTAATGCCTATTGTAAATGGTATTATTGATGATATTAAAAAGCATGGAGATGAGGCTTTAAAAGAGCAAATCGCTAAATTTGATAGGTGGGAAGTAAATAATAATCTAGCTATAACTACTGATGAGATGAAAAGTGCTTATGAGGCTTTAGATAGTGAGTTAAAAAGTGCTTTAGAAATAGCGTATAAAAGAGTTAAGAGCTATCACCAAAAGCAAGTAGAAAAATCTTGGATAGATTTTGAGCCTAGTGGCGCACTACTTGGTCAAAAGGTCACCCCAGTAGATAGAGCAGGGCTATATATCCCAGGTGGCAAAGCAGCCTATCCTAGCTCTTTAATAATGAACGCAGTCCCAGCAATAGTAGCTGGAGTTAAAGATATAGTAGTTTGTACTCCAGCTGTTGGCGGGGTGGTAAATTCACTACTACTTGGGGCTATGCATCTTTTAGGTATTAAAGAGGCTTATAAAGTAGGCGGTGCTAGTGCGATTGCTACTATGGCGTATGGGACTAATAGCATTAAAAAAGTAGATGTAATTACTGGGCCAGGAAATATCTATGTAGCAACGGCTAAAAAGATGGTTTATGGCGATGTAAATATAGATATGATAGCAGGACCAAGCGAAATAGGCGTAATAGCCGATGATAGTGCTAATCCTACTCACATAGCCATTGATTTGCTAAGTCAAGCTGAGCATGATGAGATAGCAAGTAGCTTTTTAATCGCTTTTAGCGATGAGTTTGCTACTAAGGTTAATAGTGAAATTCAAAGATTATTGCCAAATTTAAAAAGATATGAAATAGCAAAAGCAAGTATAGAAAATAAGGCCGCCATAATCGTAGCTCGTGATATGAATGAGTGCGTGGAGCTGATGAATGAGCTAGCTGTGGAGCATTTAGAGATAGCTTGTGATAATGCGTATGATTATTTACCACACATTAGACACGCTGGGGCGATATTTTTAGGTCATTATACTCCTGAGGCTATAGGGGATTATTTAGCTGGTCCAAACCACACGCTACCAACTGGGGGTAGTGCTAGATTTTTCTCCCCTTTAAGCGTGAGTAATTTTATCAAAAAAAGCTCTATAATCTCTATGAATAAATGTGCTATTAGTGAGCTTAGCAAGGCTTGTATGGCTCTAGCTGATGCTGAGGGGCTAGAGGCTCATAAGCTTTCAGTTGAGTTTAGAATTTGATTTTATCTATCATGCGTGGCTTGGATATTGATATAGTCATGCTTGATAGCTCCGCCATCTAGCCAGTAGTGATTTTTCTCTATGGCTAGTATCTTTAGACCAGCTTTTTGCATAAGCTCTTTAATCATATCTAGATTATAAAATGTAAAAATCAACCCCTTATGGGTATGCTCTGTAATCTCATATAAATTCTCGCCAATTAGCTTTGCGTCGCTCTTTAGGCTATCATCTGTGGATATGAAATTTATTAATATTTTGCCATTTGGATTTAGATGGGATTTTAGTGATTTTAATAGATTTAAAGCAACATTTGGGGTATATAAATAGGCTATCTCCCAAGCTAAGATCGCATCAACTTTAGTATCTTTTAAAATTTCATTAATATCTCTATTTTTATTGCTATATAGTTCTAGTGTGCCACCTCGACTATTTATGATATGCTCTAATCTTGATTTGGCTAAATCAAGTGGCTTTTGGTTAAGATCAACTCCTATTAATTTAGTAGCCCCAGCCTTGCTAAAGCACTCTAAATGCCTACCATTAGCACAGCCAAAATCTAGCACACTTTTAAATTTATTCTTAAAGGCAAAACGAACAACAAACTCACTAGGGTAAATTCTATCCCCGCTTAATACCAAATCCTCCCATAATTCAAAGTGCTCTTTATAGTCATTTACGCTATTTATCATTAAATTTCCTTTATACTTTCTTAGCTTCTATAATATGCCATGAGTTTATAATCTTGCCATTATCAGTAGTAAATCTCTCACTATCTATGCTTATAATCTCTAAATTCGCACTCTTATAAATTGCCTTTATATCATCTAAATTTGGGATATAGTATAGCATTCCTTTGTGGCTATCTCTTTGTATTATGAATGTATCTTTTTGTATCTCTTTGCCATCGCCATATAAGGAGTCATCTTGTGCTCTCCAGTTAGCTATAATTTTGCCACCGCTTTTTAATATATCTGCAAATTGCTTAAATATACTACTTGTTACATAATTAGCATTTATTAGAGTTATCCCCCAGCAGACTACGCAGTCTAGATCATCTCTTTTAATTAGCTCTTTTAAATTTATATTTTGATTATTTTGGTGTAAGGTTATATTATATTTTTCGCATCTTTGATTAGCTATTTTTAGTGCTGAGGCGTTACAATCTACGCCGATTATCTCCTTAATCCCAGCCCTAGCTATCATCTCTAAATGCCTACCATCGCCACAGCCAAAATCCAGTATGCTATTAAATTTACTTCTATTAGCATAGATATATCTAGTTAGATACTCATTAGGATATAGTAGCATTGAGTTTGATATGTGTTTTTCCCATAGTTTATAGGAGTGCTCTTGAGCTTTTTGTATCTCATTCATTGATTTTCCTTTTAAAATTTGATATTAATTTTTGAGCGTTTATTAGACATTGCTCTTTTGAGTTTGATTCTATTATAGCATAGCCTCTACTCATTATACTAGCACCATCTACGACCTTAGTAAGAGTAGAGCTGATATTACACTCATACTCTATAATTCCTAAGCTATCTTTAAGCAAGGCAAAATCAGCCTCTATCCAATCCCCTTCAAAATCAAAATATCGTATTATTGTATTTTTCCTAAATTTTGGTTTAAGGCTATATGGTAGATTTAAGCTATGATTTATCCACTCTTTAGTAGGATTTATCCCAGTTGTAATCTCTATAAATTTGCTTAGATAGTGTCCGCTTGGACGAGTAGCTATCTCAATTATAAATGGCTTACCATCTTTAGTGATGATAATGTCAGCGTGTATCAAGGCACTATCTATATTTAATTTATCTATAATCTCTTGCATATACTCACTTACGCTAGGGATCTCATCTGTGCTGATATAGGCTATAGCTTGTCTATATGGTATAGGCGTTATGAGCTTTTCTCTTAGTAAAATGTGATTAAATTTACCATCCATTACGGCTGCGTCGATACCATACTCTACGCCATCTATAAACTCCTCTATCAAAAAATCCTCTTGTTTGAATTTCTCATTTTTTAAAATATTTTTAAGTTGATTTTTTGTAGAAATAACCAAGGTATCTCTACTACCGCTACCAAATCTTGGTTTTATAATAAGGGGAAATTTAAACTCATTTAGATTTAAATCAGGCTTAAATAGGGAGAAATTAATCTCTCTTAAATTTCTCATATTTAAGCTTACCCCCCCCAATTTTTAGGCGAGTTAAGGGCGTGAGCAAATTTGAGTTTATCAGTGCATATATCGGCTATATCGTAGCTAAAGCCACTTAAATTATAGTAATCATTTAACGCTCCAATGCTAATTAGACAGCGACCAATTAGCGTTGGCAAGATTAAATTTGGGATAAATCCATCGCTATTTAGCTTAGAGATTATAAGTTTTGGCTGTGATATATCAACTATATAGGAAATATCAGCTTCTCTAAGCCCCAAAGCAGACGCATCTCCATCAAATGCTATGACCTTTAGACCAAGTTTTTTGGCATATCTTATAGCTATTAAACTCTCACTACCAGCTCCAATTGCTAAAGCGATTTTGCTTTTATCCACATTTTGCCTTAAATTTTTGTTGAATTATAGCTAAAATCGGTTAAATTTAGAATTCTTACGCATTAATTGACTATTTTTTGCTATATTTTATTGTAAATTTAAGTGATATTAAATGTAGTAAATTTCTAGTTTTGATAATATTAGTAATGATTATCAAAATTTATAATAAATTAATATTTCTTTTGTTATTATTTTGCTTTTAATAATTATTATTAAGGATAAACTTATGTTTAACAGACTTTTTTTGTAGCTGTAGCTACTGCTTTAGGGGGGGGGTAGCACTACAAGCTAATGATGTGGCAGTGCTGGATAAATCTGTAGTTTCAGATAGCGGATTTGCTCAAAGCATCAAAGACGCCCCAGCTACAATTAGCATTATAGGTGGCGATGAAATTCAAAATCGCCCCATAAGAGACCTAGGTGATATCGTCCAAGATATCCCAGGCGTTAGCACCGAGATTAGCAAAACCGGCTCTTCAGCTATAAAAATGCGTGGTATGGCTAGTAAATATACCCTGATATTAGTAGATGGCAAACGCATCAATATGGATGCGGCTTTTGATGGCAATGGATTTGACTCTACTAGTGGATTTTTACCTCCGGTTTCTATGATAGAAAAAGTTGAGATAATCCGTGGCCCAGCATCGCTCATATATGGTTCAGATGCGATGGGTGGGGTTATCAATATAATTACTAAAAAAAGCGCCGATAAAGCATCAGCGACAATCTCTTTAGAGTCAAGACTCCAAGAGCACCACGATACTTGGGGTAATATGTATGGATTAAATGGTAATGTATTTGCTCCGCTTGGCAATGGCGTTACTCTTAGTTTGCGTGGGAAGTATTATGATAGTGATAAAAATGAATTCCTTAAAAAAGATATCCCAGGATATACCGAAGCTCGCCCAAGTAACAATCCATATACCTCTCACAGCCCAACTGCGTATGTAAATTACTCATTAGGTGGTAAGATCAATTATGATATTGATGGGGCAAATTCGATATATTTAGATAGCGAATATGGATTTCAACGCTTAGGGACGCTAAATACTAGTAGCTCTCAAGTAACAGCAGTAAGAGAGTATCACAAATACGATAACTCAATTGGGCATAGCGGTGAATACTCATGGGGTAAGACAAACTCATATATCCAATACGCCCTAACAGAAAGAATACCACACATAATAGCAAATGTCGGCGATGAAAAGGGCAATAAAAACAGAGCAAATAGGGTAAAATATGATAATCTAATTTTTAGTAATCAAAATATGCTAGATTTTGATTATGGCTCTTATGGCTCATTGATTTTGAATTTTGGTCCATATCTATCATTTGAAAGCTTAAATAATCACCAAACAAATTATAGTGCCAATCAATACACAATTGCCGGATATGCTGAGGGTGAATATCTATTTAACGAGTATATTAGCTCTACTTTAGGCGGTAGGGTAAATCACATAGAGACTTATGGGACATTTTTTAACCCAAGATTTTATCTAAATTTATATCCAACTCAAGATTTGACATTTAAATTTGGTATTAGTAGTGGTCTTAAAGCGCCAGATTTAGGTAGTAGATATGATGGATATTATAGCTCTCGTGACACCGCAGATCAATACGGCAATAATGGATTAGATGTAGAAAGAACCCTAAGCTATGAGATAAGCACCATATATGAGTGGATATGGGCTGATATCAGCGCAACTGCGTTTTATACGCAATTTAGCGATGCTATCTCAACTCAAACTTATCAGAGCGGTCAGCAATTGCCAAATGGATATGGAGATTGTGGCGCCTATGGTGGGACTGCTTGCTCAATATATGAAAATGTTGATAAAGCTATATCAAAAGGCTTTGAGCTAGGTATCCAGTCTAAGGCGCTTTTTGAAAATATCATTCCAAGGGGAATTTACGCTGATTTCTCATATGGATATACTAAAACAGAGAAAAAAAGCGGACAAGATAAGGGCAAAGCTCTAAATGATATCCCACTTCACAATCTATCTACTAAGCTATCTTATAAAGCCAAAAGTTGGGATACATACCTTAGATGGAGTGCAAAGCTAAAAACTCCAACAGATAACGCAAATATCGCTAACTCTGGCGTGGGGGATTATTATAAAGATATGCATGTGGTTGATTTGGGGGTAAATTATAAATTTAGCAATGGAATTACCATTGGTGCGGTTATTAATAACTTGCTTGATGAGAATTTTGTAGATTATGTTACATATACTAGCGGTAGAGGACTATCATACACAAATCAATATCAAAGAATAATTCCTGGTAGAAATTTCTGGCTAAATGTTAGAGCTGATTTTTAATTAAGGCAAATTTTAATACTTTAGTAGTAGAATTCGTTAAATAACAAAATAAAGGAGTATGAGATGAAGATAAATGACTACTCAAATAGTATGCAAAATTACTATCTAAACAACGCTCAAAATAGTGCTAATAAAGCTTTAGATAATATCTCTGCAAATCGTGCTATAAGCGGTAGTGATAGTGCTAATATGGTTATAGCAAATGCACTTTTAAGCAATGCAAATGCCATCTCTCAAGGCGTTAGCAATGCAAATGACGCAATTGGGGTATTGCAGATTGCTGATGGTGCGTTGCAAAATTTAACAAGTGGTGCTGATAGATTAAACGAGCTTTCAATTCGCTCAACTAGTCTAGCAATGGATAGCAATGCAAGATCAGCCATCACAAGTGAGGCTGAAGCACTAAAAACATCTATGCAAGATACCTTAAATTCAACTAGCTTTAATGGTAATAATATCTTTGGTTCAACTTTAAATTTTCAAACTGGAAACTCTGAGACTAGAATTTCGTTAAACGCTCCAAATATCAGCTCAATCGATATTAATTCTCAAGATAGCATAGCTGCTTTTAGAGATAGCGTTAATGCTATGAGAGCTGATATCGGTAGCACTCAACAAGGGCTTTTAAGCAATATCAACTCTTCTATCACAGCAGCAAATTCAGCCAAAGCTAGTGAATCACAGCTACAAAATAACGATATAGTAAAAAATTTAAGTGATTTAAATAACGCAAATTTACAGCTCAATAGCACGACTTTGGCGGCTGCTCACAATATGAGTTTATTAGCTCAACAAGTTTCATCGCTACTAAGATAAGCAAGATAGCCATTTTGGCTATCTTATATCATATATTCTATATTTTCTATTTCACCATTAATTAGCTTATATATTACAGATTTTAGCTCAAAATATTTTGGAGTATTTGGGGTAAATTTGGGATTTTTAATCTCTTTTATTATCTTGCCATTATGTAAAACGACAATCTTATCACCCAAAAGTATAGCCTCATCTATATCGTGAGTTACAAATATTACTTGCTTGTTTTTAGTTAGATCCTTAAGCTCATTTTGTAAATTTGCTCTAACTACTGGATCTAAAGCACTAAATGGCTCATCTAAAAATAGCACTTGCGGATCTAATGCTAAAGCCCTAGCTATAGCTACTCTTTGGCATTGACCGCCACTTAGTGAGTGGGGATATTTTTTAGATATATTTCCCAACCCAACTAGGCTAAGATACTTTTTAGATATATTTTCTAGTTTATTTTTATCCTTTATCCCAGAGCATTTTAGAGCAAATTTGATATTGTCTTCTGCGTTTAGCCACGGCATTAGCGAGTAGTGTTGCATTATGATTTGTCTATCTTTAGAGCTTGGGATTTGATTTTTAAACTCAGAATTATCAAATTTAATACTCCCACTATCAAAACTCTCAAGTGAGCTTAATATCTTTAAAATTGTGCTTTTGCCACTTCCACTAGCCCCTAAAAGAACGCAAAACTCACCATCATCAACACGCAAATTTATATCATGAAGAACGCAAATATCTTTAAAAGATTTTTTTAAATTACTAATTTCTATCATAGCCATACTTCCTTGATACTACTTTTTCTATATAGCCAAATATAGCATTTATCGCCATTCCTATAACGCCAATTGTGATGATAGTAGCTATTAAAATATCAATTCTAAGCTGATTTCTACTATCTATGATGATATATCCAAGCCCAGTTTGAGCCCCTAGCATTTCGCCAACGACTAAATTTATCCACGCTAGAGCTGCTGCTAATCTAAGGCTAGATATAAGGGATAAAAAGCTAGATGGAAATATCACGCTTTTTAAAATTTGCCACCTTGATGCACCAAAGTTTTTAGCCACTATAATAAGCTCACTAGGAACATCTTTAATGGCTTTTGTAGAGAGCAAAACCATAGGGAAAAAGACAGAGTAGGCTATGATAAATATAGTTGGCAAATCTCCAATCCCAAAGATGATTAATATCATAGGAACCCACGCTATAGGAGAAATGGGACGCAAAAGGTTAAATAATGGATCAAATGCCTTAGCGAATTTGGGATTAAACCCAAATATAAAGCCAATTAAAATACCAAAACCCACACCAAATATTAGCCCCAAAACATATCTATATAAAGAGTCGATTATCCCTATTGGAAGGCTATTATTAGCTATTATTAGCCTAAATGCCTCTATAGTCTGAGCTGGTGATGCGACAAGATCTGAGCTTAAAAAATGCCACAACAATATCACTATAATCAAAACTAATATTTGATAGATATATCTCATATTTGCTCCACCAAATAGCTATCTATATCTAGATTTTTTAGCCCATCATTAGCTAAATTTTGTGATATTAAAAACTCTTTTAAGGCTATTAAATCCTCTTTTTTAACCCTTAAATCATTATAAGATACTATATTTTCTTCTACAATTTTGCTGATGATATTAGCATCTTGGGCTAGGATTTTTGAGCCTATTATGGCAGCTTTTTTTTGGTTTTTTTCTATGAAATTCGCAGCTAATTTAAATGCCTTAGTTAGCTGGTCTGCTATATTGGAATTTGCTAACTCACTAGAGTAGTTTAGTAAGCAGCAAATATGATCTGGCGTAATATCCTTGCTTAATATCAAATTTCTAGCTCCTCTTTGGACACCAAGCTGTCCAAAAGGCTCAGCGACGATATATCCATCAATTCTATTTGTCAGCAAGGCAAAAGGCATTTCAGTAGGTGCCATATCTACCAAATTTACCTCTATATTGTGCTTGCTTAAAAGCTTGTGTAAGATATAGTAGTGGCTAGAAAATCTCGATGGAATCGCTATATTTTTGCCTTTTAAATCATCAATTGTTTTAATGCTCTTATTTACCACTAAAGATGAGCCGTTTTTGTGAGCGGCCATAATGGCTTTTATATCCACACCGCTACCCTTTAGCATAAGTCCAAGTGGAGCTAGTAAAAAGGCCGCATCAATCGCCCCAGCCCTTAAAGCCTCGCTTAAATCAGCCCAACTAGCAAATTTAATAGGAGTTATACTAAACTCATCACTGCTAAAAATATCTTTAGCAATTATGATTAAGTGGTCGCAAATCGGCAGATATCCTATCTTAATACCTTTTTTAAATTTAGAATTTGCCACACTCTTAGTGGTGCTAAGAGCCAAAAAACCAGCTAAAAATCCAAGTGCGTATCTTCTATTCATATCTTATCCTTTTTATAATTTATCTCGCCATGATTTTATGCAGCCAAAACCAGCTTTTATTTGAGCTATCTCTTTTAAAAGGTGCTTTATGCTAGGCGTTACTATAAGAACGAAGTTGCCCTCTCTTTGAAGTCTTGCTACATGGGATTTCTCAAAATACCCCTTAGTCCCGCAAAACAGGACCGCCGCATTTGTGACCTTTTGAGTTAGAAGTGAGCCTTCAAGCCTTGCTTTTAAAATTTCAATTGGCTCTATACCATTTACATCTTTTGATATAAGCTTAATTTTATCTAAAAGATTGCTAAATTCGCCCTTTAGCTCATCTAAATTTATATTTAAATATGAGTTTATATCGGCGTGAGTTTTGTTTGATTTTTCTATCTCATCTAAGGCTGCTTTTATGATTCCAGCGGCTATGCCTGTTTGTAAGAGTATAAATCCTGGCGTTATTTTGATTAGATACTCATATATATTTGTGGCTAAAATATCGCTATGGCTTAAAAAATAATCTTTAATAACCACGCTTTTAGTAGCTGAGCCCTCAAGTGCGGCGTATTTGATATTTGATTTTAAGGTGGCGTTTTTACCAACTCTTATCACACCCATTACAGGATCATTATCTTCATCTATGGCTATAGCGCCAAATACGCTATCTTCAGTGATATTTGAGACCCAAGGAAGGGTGCCATTGATGATATATCCGCCTTCAACTCTTTTAGCACTTAGATGGTTTTTCTCTATCCCAGCAAAGGCCTTCATAGGATTTGATAGTGCAGTACCGCCTAAAATTTCACCACTATATAGCTTTGGTAATAGCTCGTTTTTTAGCTCTTGATTATCACTATTTATCAAGTAGTAGATGATTGCAAATTGGCACCACATGCAAAATCCGCTTGTCCCACAAATATTTGAAATTTTAGCTATATTTTCAATAGCTTGATATATATCAGCTCTAGATTTCAAAACGGCAAAATCGCCATTTTGAGCTATTTGCTTTAATAACTCTTTTGGGTAAATTCCATCTTTATCTATGGAGTGTGCTAATTTTTCTAATTGTTGTAGTGCCATTTTGCATCCTTTTATTTAACTTCTAAATTTACATTTCTAAGCAAGGTATTTGCAACCGGTGAGTATTTTAAAGCGTGAGCTATTAGTGCGTCTTGTTTAGCCTTATCAGCGTTGCTTTCTAATATCACATTTACTCTTACATCTGTAAATCCAAGTGGCTTCTCGCTTAGATCGCCAGTTCCCCAAACAGCAGTTATATTTAGATCACCTTCAAGCTCAACTTCAAGCTTTGTGATAACTATATTTTGAGCGATCGCATTTGCGTGAATTCCTACTGCTATACAACTTCCAAGAGCGGCTAAAACAGCTTCGCTAGGATTTGGTGCGGTATCTTCTCCAAGAAGTGTTGGCGGCTCATCTACGATATATGCAGGTAGATTTCTTATATAGTTTGCATGGCGGAATTTTCCCTCTGCGACTGTGCGACATTTAAGTGTTTTTATAACATCTGGATTCTCTTTTCCAGCTTTGATTAAAGCCTCTAAACCAGCCTTGTCAATTGGGTCTAGTCTAGTGCAAGAATTTATAGCACAATTTGCCATTTTGTCTCCTTTATTTTAAAATATAGTAAAAAGATATATTTATCTTTTAATATAGCAATTATATCAATAAACTAGATATTTGTCAATATAAAGTAATTAAATATATATTTAAATTATATAAATTAAATTTAATTTATATAATTTAAATTTACCACTAAAAGTCCCTTAAAATGGATAGATTTAAGGCAAAATTAGTATAATTGAGCTTTAAATTATTTTTGTGAGAATTTATGGAAGAGCTATTTGAAAAGTTAGATTTAAGCGAGTATTTGAGTGCGTATAATGGATTTTTAGCTAGACCTAAGCCGCTTTTTATCAGTGGCGATAGCAGGGCAAATTATGAGAAAATAGAGGAGATCTCCCAGCTTAATCTAAAGAGTCCAAAAGAGGTAGCAAATTTAGATGAAGCGCTAATGCGAATATCCAAACAAGCTATTTTACACATTAGCGAGATATATGAATTTAGCAAGATTATAGAGTATTTTAACTACCTAAAATCGCAAAATTTCGGTGATAAAATGCGTGGTTATTTAGATAAGATTGAAATTCCATCTAGCATTGATAAAATTTGTGAGTATTTTGATGAAAATGGGGAATTTAAAGAGAGCATTGATGAGCGTTTAATATCGATAAATGAGGCCTACAAAAATAAAAAACAGCAAATAGATGAGAGTTTAAAAAGGCTAATTTATACAAAAAGCATAAGCCCATATCTAGTAGATACGCAAATTCACTATGTAAATTCAAATGAGGCTCTTTTAGTTCGTGGTGGATTTAACCACGCTTTAAAAGGTGCGGTAATAGCTAGAAGTAGTAGTGGATACTTCTATATTTTGCCTGATATTGTAAGCAAATTAAAGAGCGAACAGAGCGATTTATTAGATAAAAAAGAGGAAATTTTATTTGAATATGCTAAGGCAATTAGTGCGATTTTTAATAAAAATTTGCCATTTTTAAAATTTATAAATTCAGCCTTTGATTATGTAGACAGCTTGATTGCTAGGGTGAATTTTGCTAAGAGTAGGGATTATAGCTTTATCTTAGCTAACTCTAGTAAAGATATAATTTTAAGCGAATTTGCCCATCCAGCGCTTAAAAATCCAAAGCGAGTAAGCGTGGATTTTCGTGGGAAAATTCTCTTAATCACTGGGGTTAATGCTGGCGGTAAAAGTATGCTATTAAAGAGCATAATGAGTGCTGCAATGCTAGCTAAATACCTACTTCCAATGAGTATAAATAGTGCTAAATCTAGCATTGGTAGCTTTAAGGAATTTCAAGCAATAATCGAAGATCCGCAAAATTCTAAAAATGATATATCAACTTTTGCTGGTAGAATGCTTGGATTTGCTAAGGTTTTATCTAAAAAACAGATATTAATCGGAGTTGATGAGATAGAGCTAGGAACGGACTTTGAAGAGGCTGCTAGTCTATATAGTGTACTGCTTCAGACAATGATGAAAAATGATATAAAGATGGTTATCACCACTCACCACAAACGCCTTGCTATGTTGCTAGCTAAAAATAGCGAAGTTGAGCTAATAGCAGCACTTTATGATGAGACAAACTCATGCCCAAAATATGAGTTTTTAAAAGGCATTATAGGCAAATCTTACGCTTTTGAGACTGCTAGTAGATATGGAATTCCAGCAAATATCGTAGCTAGTGCAAAGAGTGCTTATGGCGATGATAAAGAGAATTTAAATGAGATGATTTCTAAGGCTATAAATTTAGAATTAGAGTTAAAATTAAAGCTTAAAAGCACAGAAGAAAAAGAGCTAAGATTAGATGAGTTATTGAATGAGGCTAAAGAGGCTAAAATCAGAGCTGATGAGACGCTAAGAGCTAGATTAAGCTCATTAGAAAATGAGTTTTATAAGGCTATAAATGAAGCTAAAAGAGGCATAAATCTCAAAGATATAAAAGATAAACAAAGAAGCTTAAATAGCGCAAATTCCATAGCAAAGGCTATCCAAAAGCCTGAGATTATAAGCCAGCCTTTAGAGTTAAAAGTAGGCGATAGGGTAAAATATGATAAGATTAAAGGGGTGGTTTTAAGCCTTAGTAAAAATCATGCAATTATAGATAGCAATGGGGTTAGCTTTAGAGTGCCAATATCGCTTTTAAAGCTTACAAATCAACCACTTAATAACCCAAAAAGTGTAAATATAAGCTTGTCTAGCCCTAAATCAGCTAGTGTGATGATTGACCTTCATGGTCTTAGGAGCGATGAGGCTATTTATAGATTGGATAAATTTATCTCTGATGCGTTAATAGCGGGATTTGATGAGGTTTTAATAAAGCATGGCATTGGCACAGGAAAATTAGCTTATGCTATAAAAGAATTTCTAAAATCCCACCCAAGCGTTAAAGCCTTTAGAGATGGGACGCCAAGTGAGGGTGGCTTTGGCTCAAAGGTAGTAAAATTATGACAGAAAATATCCAAGGATTTATACAAGGGGCTATATTAGGCTTTGGTGCGGCGGTGCCTATTGGGCCTGTGAGTATTTTGATTATGAGTTATGCTTTGGTTAAATTTCGCCTTGGTTTAGGAGTGGGGCTTGGAGCGATGGCTGCGGATATTATATATTTGTTTGCTATTAGCTTTGGCGTTTTGAAATTTAGTCAAAATGAGCTACTAACGCAAATTCTAGCTATTTTTGGGGCGATTTTTTTATTATATATTGCGTATTTGACCTTGAATGGGGCTAAAAGATTGATTAGTCAAAAGCGGGGTTTAGATGGCTCCTTTTGGAGCTGTTTTATCAAAGGTGCGTTTATGAATATTGTAAATCCATATATAATTGGCTTTTGGGTTTCAGTTAGTGGTGTTGTGGCGGTTTTGCCTAGTGCTATGATGGGTATTGCTGGGCTTTTTGTAGCTATTTTTGTTTGGGTGGTTTTCTTAGCCTTTATAGTTAGTCGCTCACGCAAATTTATAAGCCAAAAAGCTCAAATAGCATTTGCTTATATCTCAGCAATTTTGATGGCTGGATTTGCTATTATTCTTATATTTAATACATTTTTAAAGGGTTAAAATGGAAGTTATAAAGCTTTTAAAAGAGTTGCTTAAATTTAGGAGTATCACGCCAGATGATGATGGTGCGATGAGCTATATTGAGCGATATATGAGTGGGTTTGAAGCTAAATTTTTAGAGATTAATGGGGTAAAAAATCTCATTCTTACTAAAAAATTTGGCGATGGGGTAAATTTATGCTTTGGAGGGCATATCGATGTAGTTCCGCCAGGAGATGGGTGGAGTAGCGATCCATTTAAGCCAGTTGATAAAGATGGATATATTTACGCTCGTGGCGCTCAAGATATGAAAAGCGGAGTAGCAGCTATGCTACAAGCTTGTAAGGATAGTAAGAATTTTAATGGAACTTTAAGCTTGATTATAACAAGCGATGAAGAGGGCGATGGAATTTATGGGACTAAAGAGGCGTTAAGATATTTAAAAGATAATAATGCTTTGCCAGATTTTGCTATAGTGGCTGAGCCTACATCTACTAATGAGATTGGCGATATGATAAAGATAGGTCGCCGTGGCTCTATCAATGGTGTTATCACTATTAAGGGCGTCCAAGGCCACGCAGCCTATCCATCTAAATGCGTAAATCCAATCCATCAAGTAAGCCAAATTTTGCCTAAATTTGCTGGATATGATATGGATGCTGGAAGCAGATATTTTGACCCATCAAAGATAGTAATCACTGATATTAGAGGCGGTATGGAGGTGTGTAATGTAACTCCAAGTGAGCTTAAAATAATGTTTAATATCAGAAATTCAGACCAAACTAGCTACGAAGATGTAAAGGGGTATTGTGATGAAATCTTTAATGGGCTTAGGTATGAGCTAAGTCTAAAAGAGAGCTCAAAGCCATTTTTAACTGATGATAACTCTAAGATTGCTATAAATTTAAAAAATAGCATTGAGAGAGTTTGTGGGATTACGCCTGAGTTTAGCACCACTGGTGGGACAAGCGATGCTAGATATTTTGCTGCTTTTGGCATTCCTGTGGTGGAGTGCGGAGTCGTAAATGATAGAATTCACGCAGTAGATGAGAGAGTAAGCGTAAGTGAGATAAAGAAGCTTTATGAGATTTTTAGCGATTTGATTTTACATTTTAAATGATTTCGTTTTTTAAGATTTTTTTGGCTAAAATTATGGGAAATTCAAAAAGGAAATATCATTAAAAGATTAGCTGTAGCCTTCAGTGGGGCTAGTGGAAGTGGCAAGACAACGCTCATATCTAAGGTGGCAAAGGAGCTTATATCTCGTGGATTTAAAGTAGCAATAACCAAGCACGATCCAGGCGATAAGGCGAAATTTGATTATCCTGGCAAGGATAGCTATATCTATAGCAGTATTGGTGCAGATGTGGCAGTAGTAAGCCCAAATAGAACATCGATTTTTTTAAAAAGTGGGCTTTTTGGCGGTAGTGATAGGATAAATTCGCAATTACACAAAGATAAAAATGAGAAATTTGAGCCAAATTTAGATAATTTTGGTAGTGAGTTAGAGATTTTGGCGGCTTACTTTGGTGAGTTTGATTATTTATTAATTGAGGGGTTAAAGAGCTTAAAACTCCCTAAAATTACGATTTTTAGAGATGAGGTTATAGATGATTTTATTCCATTTAGTGATGCATTTGCGACTAATGTTGATGTTAGTGCTGATGGGGATAAATTTGGTCTTGATGATATAGATGATATTATAAAATGGATAGATAAAAACGCAAAAAGGGTATAAAATGCAAGAGATTATAAAAGCAGTACAAGATATAGCTATTAAGATTAGCGAAGTATTAAAATATGGGGATTTAGGCTATGCGACAAGCTCAAATGCTACTGGCGATACTCAGCTAAAGCTTGATATTTTAAGTGATGAGATAATAGAAAATAGGTTAAAAGAGCTTAGCAGCATAAAAGCTATAATTAGCGAAGAAAAAGATGCTCCTTTGAGCGTAAATGATGGCGGTGAGTATATCATCGCTTATGATCCGCTTGATGGAAGTAGCTTAGTGGATGTAAATTTCGCCGTTGGATCGATATTTGGGGTTTATAAAGGCTCTTTGGAGGCTAGGAATTTAGTAGCTGCTTTATATAGTGTTTATGGGCCAAGAGTGGAGCTAGTAGTGTGCGATGATAGCGTGAAATTATTTAGGTTAAATAGAGATAATGAGTTTAAATTTATTAAGAATTTAGAGTTAAATCAAAAGGGCAAGATAAACGCTACAGGTGGCACTCAAAAAGGTTGGAGCGACTCTCATAGAGCTATGATAAAATCGCTGTTTGATGATGGATATAGGCTTAGATATAGCGGTGCTATGGTAAGTGATTTACATCAAGTTTTATTAAAAGGTGGGGGATTATTTAGCTATCCAGCTACGACTGACGCGCCAAATGGCAAGCTTAGAGTTGCCTTTGAGGTTTTGCCATTTGCCTATATATATGAAAAAGCTGGTGGAGCTACGACTAATGGGGTAAATGATAGTTTATTGGATATTAAAATTGAGCAAACTCATCAGACTACGCCTTGCTATTTTGGTTCTAAATTTGAGATTGATAGAGTAAAAAATGGCTAAGATTGCTGAATTTAAAGGCGTTGATGAGCTTGAGAATAAAAAAATAGCACTAAATAACTGTATAGCTCAAAACTCATCTGGGGATAGCTGTGCAAAATGCCAAAGAGTCTTTGGTTGTGATATGATTAAGGAGTTTGTAGTTTTGCAATTTGATATTGCCATAGCTAGGCTTAAAGAGTGTCAAAAAGCAAACAATCTAAGTAGTTGTATGGATTGTGATATGATTTTTGAGTGTAATATAAGGGATAATTATGTCAAATCTACATATGAAAAGATGAATGAAGGCCGTGGAGGTCAGTTTGATTTTTAGTAAATTTAAAGGAAAATGATGAAGAAATTTATAACCACACCAATATATTATGTAAATGATGTCCCGCATATCGGACACGCTTATACTACGATAATTTGCGATACCTTAGCTAGATTTTATCGCTTAAGGGGCGATGATGTCTTTTTTTTAACAGGCACAGATGAGCATGGCCAAAAGATAGAAGAGGCTGCTAAAGCTAGAGGCAAAAGCCCAAAAGAGTACGCAGATGAGGTAAGTGCTAAATTTAGGGCTTTATGGGATGAATTTGGCATTAGCTATGATTATTTTATCCGCACTACTGATGATTATCATAAGATAACTAGCCAAAATGTTTTTTCTAAAATGCTTAAAAAGGGGGATATTTATAAAGGGGAGTATGAGGGTAGCTACTGCGTAAGCTGTGAGAGTTTCTTTGCTACTAATCAACTAATAGATGATGAGTGCTGTCCTGATTGTGGTAAAAAGACTAGGCTGGTAAAAGAAGAGAGCTACTTTTTTGCTCTTTCAAAATATCAAGATAGATTATTAAAATGGTATGAAGATGATAAATGCGTCCTTCCAAAAGGCAAAAAAAATGAGGTAATAAGCTTTGTCAAAGGCGGACTTAAGGATTTATCTATTACTAGGACTAGCTTTGAGTGGGGGATTGGGCTACCAAAAGAGCTAAATGAGCCAAAGCATGTGATGTATGTGTGGCTAGATGCGCTAGTTAATTATCTCTCAGCCTTAGGATATACTAGGGATGAAGAGAAGATGGAGTATTGGGGAAATACCTTGCATATGGTTGGTAAGGATATTTTGCGTTTTCATGCGGTTTATTGGCCGGCGTTTTTGATGAGTCTTGATCTGCCTATGCCAGTTAGCGTAGCAGCACATGGCTGGTGGACTAGAGATGGGGTTAAGATGAGTAAAAGTCTTGGCAATGTCGTAAATCCAAAAGAGGTAGCCGATGCGTATGGTCTAGAGGCGTTTAGATATTTTCTATTAAGAGAGGTACCATTTGGTCAAGATGGGGATTTTTCTCAAAAGGCTTTAATAGATCGCATAAATAGCGAATTAAGCAATGATTTAGGCAATTTATTAAGTAGAATAGTAGGTATGAGCTCCAAATACTCAAATAATATTATTAATTCAGCTGATGTTAAGAAATTCTATTTAAGTGAGCTTGAAGCGGCTAAAATACATATAGATCAAGCAGTTGCTAGTCTAGATGAGATCGCTCCAAATAGATATTTAGAAGAGCTTTGGAAAGTTTTAAATATGGCAAATGCTTTAGTGGCTAAGTATGAGCCTTGGAATTTGATTAAGAATAATAAATTTGATGAGGCAAATGCCTTGGTGGCCTTGGTGGCAAATCTTTTGGCTAAGGTTGCTATTTTGCTAAGTCCAGCAATGCCAAATACAGCTCAAAAAATAGCTGAGACTTTGGAGTTTAAAATTGATACTAATAGCTATAATGAGCTTATAATAAACCCAAATTTAAGCAATTTTAAAGCTAACTCTACCACTCCTTTATTTGCTAAAATAGAGCATGAATTAATCTCTCCAGCCCCAGTGGCAAAGATTGGTGAGGCTAAATCTAAAGATGAAGAGATTAAAATAGATGATTTTAAAAAGTGCGTTATCAAAGTTGGCACTATTTTAGAGTGTGATAATATCGAAGGTAGCGATAAATTGCTTAAATTTAAAATTGATTTAGGCGAGGAAAATCCAAGGCAAATTATCAGCGGTATAGCAAAATATTATGAGCCAAAAAGCTTAATAGGCAAGCAAGTTTGCGTCTTGGCTAATTTAAAACCAGCTAAGATATTTAAGCATTTAAGCGAGGGTATGATACTGAGCGCAGAAGATGGAAGCTTAACTCTTTTAGGCACTCATGCTAATGTAAAAAATGGAGCGATTGTCGGATAAATGAGAATAGAAAACCTAACCACGCTAGTAAATGGCGAACTAAAAAACAACCCTAAAATCAGTATGATAAATGGATTTTGCCTAGATCCAAATTTAATAAAAGTCGGTATGGCATATCTAGCTTTAAATGCTACGATAGATGACGCTCTCCTTGCTATTAAGAGTGGGGCTTATGCGATTATAACTGATTTGAGTTTAAATAGCAAAGATGATGAGATAGCTATAATTAGGGTTGATAGTGTGGTTATGGCTATGATAAGATTGATGAGGTTTTTCTCAGCACAAAAAGAGCTTAAATTTATCCATCTTACAAGACTAGAAGGCTCAATTTTAGAGTGTTTGTATCTACCTAGATCTCTATGTTTGCTTAGTTGCGATCTAAATCAAGCTTTTATGCAGATCATAGAAGCCGATAATAACGCATATATTATGAGTATTGATGAGACAATGATAGATAAGTTGAGCTTTTCTTACTCTAGCTTAAATGATGATAGTTTGAGTGATTTACACTATAATTTGATAGATAATGGATCGCTATTTTACACTACAATTTTGTTTAAAGATAGCTACTATAATGAGCTTAAATTCCCAAATATCTTTATCAAAGATCTAGTCAATATAATGAGCTTTTTTGATAAATGTGGCGTGGGATTTAGGATTAATAGCTTTGATAAATTTAACCATTTTAGGGCTATTTTTGTGGATAGATTTTTTAATATTCAAGAATTTGGGCAAAGCCATAGGGCTATAATTTGCGAGAGCGATGAGGAGCTTTTTAAGATTGAAGCAAGCAGCCTAAGAGCGAAATTTAGCGACGCAATTATCTGCGCTAAGGCCGGTAGTAGCGTGGCTTTTATGGCTGATTTTATATATAGTGATATTGGCGATATTAAGAAGCTAGATGAGTTTAGATATGCTTTGATTTTAGAAGATTATCAAGATGTGGAGATGGCATTAAATCAAGGCTTAGTAGAGCCAACGCTATTTTAATTATTAAATTTACAAAAAGGAGATGGGTATGCAAATTCCGATATTGGATCTAAATGAGCTTGATAGTAATAGGGATAAATTTATATCTGATTTAAAATCTATATTTACTACTTTTGGGACTTGTTATTTGATAAATCACGGCATTGATTTAGAGCTTTGTAAGGAGCTACAAAGGCTTAGTAAGGAGTTTTTTGCTCTAAGCTTAGAAGAAAAAGAAGAAATTTCAATGCTAAAATCACCGCAATTTAGGGGTTACTCGCAAGAAGGTGGCGAATATACAGCCGGCGGTAAGGATTATAGAGAGCAAATAGACGCTGGTAGTGATAAAGAGGCTCTAGATTGGGATGAAAACTCGCCTATTTGGATGAGAATTCAAGGTCCAAATCTATTTCCAAAGCAGATCCCGCAGCTTAGAGATAAATTTAATGCTTGGTTTGACCAAACTAGCCTAGCTACGCTAAAACTCCTTAAAGGCTTTGCTATGGCACTTGAGTTGCCTGAGGATTCTTTTGATAAGCTTTATGGGGAGAATTCATACGCACATGCTAAATTACTTCGTTATCTAGCGGCATTTGATGGAAATACTCAAGGCGTTGGGGCGCATAAAGATGGTGGATTGATTACTTTTGTCTTTCAAGATAGGGAGTCAGGATTACAAGGTTTGCTAAACTCAGAGTGGATAGATGTGCCACCAATGGATGGATCTGTGGTTGTAAATATAGGCGAATTTTTAGAGCTTGCTACAAATGGCTATCTAAAAGCTACAATACATAGAGTAAATTTAACCCCTAATGAGAGATTTTCTATAGCATATTTTTTAGGCGTTCAGCTTGATAAGGATATACCAATTTTAGAGCTTCCAGAGCATCTTAAAAAAGAGAGCACAGGAGTAGATACAGATCCTAAAAATCCACTTCTTAGAAATGTGGCTCAAAATTACTTTAAAAGAATGATAAGATCTCATCCAGATGTGGCTAAAGTCCATCATAGCGATCTTGTGGATAAATTTAGTTTTTAAATTTCAAAGGCGTGGTTTCGCCTTTGGAATTCTATTGCTATATTAATCAATATGTCATATTAAATAATAAAAATTATTATTTAAAGCTAAAATTCAGCTAATTTATTGTTTAATAATAAAAATTATTATTTAGGTGTTTAAATGGAATTTCAATTTAGTCAGATATTTTATGCGTTTTTGCTTACGCTTTTTGCTGGATTTTCCACTTCTATTGGTGCGATTATTGCATTTTTTAGCAAAAAAGATGATTTTAGGCTACTTAGTGTGGGGCTAGGATTTAGTGCTGGTGTTATGATTTATATATCATTTATGGAGATTTTGCCTGATTCTATGAGTGAATTTGCTAGAATTTATGATAGCAAAAATGCTGAATTTATAGGGCTTTTAGCATTTTTTGGTGGGATTATATTTACTGCTTTGATAGATAAGTTTATACCAAGTGATTTAAATCCGCATGAGCCAAAAGATAGCCTTGATGAGCTTAAATTCTGCCCTTTGCCTAGCCATAATGAGCCTCGCCCCACCTATCACCCTGGTATAAGCAATATAGGGCTAAAACGCCTAAAGCGAACAGGGATTATGACCGCTTTTGCCATTACTTTACACAATTTTCCAGAAGGTTTTGCGACATTTATTAGTAGTATTGACTCTCTTAGTTTTGGACTAGCAATTGCTATAGCCGTAGCACTGCATAATATACCTGAAGGCTTGGCTGTATCACTACCTATATATCACGCTACTAATGATAAAAAACGAGCCTTTGCCTACTCATGTCTGTCTGGACTTGCTGAACCAATTGGGGCTATTGTGGGAGCAATTATTTTAATGCCATTTTTAAATGAAACATTAATGGCTATTATATTTGGTGTGGTAGCTGGAATTATGGTATTTATCAGCTTTGATGAGTTGCTCCCTGCTGCTAGAAGTTATGATAAAGCACACGATAGTTTATATGGGTTAGTTGGCGGTATGGCTGTGATGGCTGTAAGCCTTATTTTACTTGGAATTTAGTGCTTTAGCTTTGTAGTGCGATATAAGAAGCTAAAGACCTCTGCAACTGCCTTATAGAGATTTGGCGGGATCTCTTGGTTTATATCTACCTTGCTTAGGATCTCGACTAAATCGCTATCTTCTTTGATTGGTATTTTATATATTTTGGCAGCTTCTATTATCTTTTGAGCGACTTCGCCTTTGCCACTAGCTAGGACTTTTGGAGCATTGTCTCTATCTTTATTATATCCTAAAGCAACGGCTTTTTTAATCTTTTTTGCCATATTTACGCCTTTTTATTAAAGCCAAAATCAAATGCTCTATCTATTTGGCTATATGGAGTTTTTTTAGGTTTGTGAGCTAGGGTAAAGCTACTTACTATAAGCCCAAGAGATGTAATCGCTGTTTTTAGCTCCTTACTAGAGCTTAAGATTAGATCTTTAAATTCCGCTGTTCCAGTAGCAATGCTAATATCTATATATTTATTATCACTTAGAGCAATTACTATATCTACATTTCCAAAATGGGTAAAATTTAGATCGATTTTAGCATAAAATCTCTTTTTTTTGCCTTGTTTAAAGGCTATATTACTACTTTCTAAAGCGTCCCACGAGTATGGTAAGTAGGTTTGGATTGAGTTTTGTGCGTAGCTAATTAGCTGGTGCATCTCAATTTGAGTTAGAAGTCTATTTATATTTTGATTTAATGCAGCTTGGTTTGGCTGGTTAGCCGTAGCGTCTTTTAGGGCTAAAAGCGTGGCTTTAAGATCGTTTTGTAGTGATTGGGCTGAGATATTATTATCATTTGGAGTTATATTTGATATTTCACTCTTAGCTAAATTTGTAGCTTTAATCAAGCTTTTTAGCTCTGTTAAATTTTTTTTAGCTTCTAAGCTATTTTTATCAAAAAAGTTAATAATATTTGAGAGCTTTCTAGCAGCCATTGATAGCTTATCTTGTAAATTTAGATTATTAGCATCGGTGTTTATATATTGAATAAAATTATTTAAATTTATGCTATTTTGGTTTGGATTTATAGCGTTTGTTAGGCTTTGTATATCTGGTATGCTTTGAGATGTTTGCTGTATAGATATGCTATTTGGCTCTTGATTTAGTAGGTTGATTTGGGATTTGCTATTTTGGAGATTTTGGCTTAGCTTTGCTGATATTGCTGGGTCTAAATTTTTTATAATATCTATTGCTTGATTGTTGCTTGGAGTGGCTTTGATTGGTGTGGTAAGCTGAGATTTTATATTTGATAGAGTATCTTTAATATCTGTAATTATCTGATTTAGTTGATTATTTAGCGGTTTTATGCTTTTTAAATTTGCATTATTAAAATTAATTTGCGATAGATTTGCCTCCATATTTTTTATTATGTTTTGAATTTGATTTATAGCTCGTGAAATGTTTTGCTCTATTGAGATTGGATTTTTGGGGTTGGTTTGAATTTGATTGGCGATTTTGTCTAAAAATTTAGCCGTATATTCAAGCTTTGTATTAGCGTCTAAAAGGGGCTTGAAATTTGAATTTTTCAATATTTGGCTATTTTTTAATCTATTTTGTTGCAAAATATCTAAAAGGGCATTAAGGCTCTGCTCTGGGTCGCTTTGGGTATTAGCTAGCGCCATAAAAGCTATGGATAGATCCTTATTTGCTGTGTTTTTCATCTGTGATAGTAGTGATTTGATGTTGGCTGGGAGTACCTCTGGGCTTAGGGTTTGAGCTAGTTTAGCCTCCAGTAAAACGCCTGTATCTTTGATAGTTTGAGCGATATTTGTCGCTTTGATATGTTCAACTGGCTTAATGAAATTTTCAAGCTTAGCACCTAGCTCATTTAGAGATGGGTCGGATTTTATAGATTTTAATATGGCGGTTAGATCTTTGGCTAAATTTGGAGCTACTTGAGAGGATTTGATCTGCGATAGGGCATTTTGCTTATATGAGCCATCATCTAAATTTGATTTTAGAGCATTTAATAGCTTTGATGAAAATTTATTTAGCTCCAAATCAAGCTTGGTTTGTTCGATTGCTATATTTGGCTTTTTTAAGATGGTTTTGCCATCATTTAGAGCTGTTGTTGAGCTATTTTCTTTAGAAGTGGTCTTTTTCTCATCTTTATTTTGAGATGGTTGCTGGGTTGGGGTATTATTTACTATTATCATTATTTAACTCATCAAATATTATGCTATGACCGCTATGACGGGCAAATGCCACCTCTTGAGCTTTTGGCACACTTTTTTGAAAAATAGCAAAGATTATCAAAAAAGCTAGTAAGGCAATGTAATAAAAAATAAAGGCTATAAAACCAAATTGATTTATCAAAAATCCTATTATAATAGTGGATAAGAATGAGCCAATCAAGTAGCTAAATAGCAAGGCTCTTACCACCTCTACATAGGCGTTTTTGTCAGTTAGGACATCATTTGCTCTAGCTAGAGCTAAAGCGTATAACACAAATATACCAAACCCTAAAAAAAATACTATAATATACTGCATTATTATAGAAGGATTGATAAGCACAAAAGTGCTAGAGGCTAAAAATGCTATACTAGAGGCTAAAATTATGGCTAATTTTCTACCAAATTTATCTGAAATCACTCCAAAAATAGTGTGAGCTATAAAGCCTCCGCACATTCCAACTATGATAAATATCCCAGCTTGAGCCGTAGTGTAGCCTTGCGTTATTATAAATAGCGATGCCATTGAGAAAAATCCATTCATACTAAGACCAGCAATTATACTAGTAGCTAACGCTAATGGGGCGATATTATAGATTTTAGGTAGGCTTATATTTATAGATTTTGGAATTTTGGGGGATTTGATTTTAAGAAAATTTAGTGGAATTGAGCCAATTATAATTGATATAGTTCCAATGATAAATACCTTTGTAACGCTTAAATTCATACTCATAATCACCGCACCAATAGCAAAAGCTGTGTAAAATACAATCTCATAAAACCCCAAAACTCTTGATCTAATGGAATTTGGAGTTTTCTCATTTAGCCAGCTCTCTACAATTAGCACAATGCTATAGTAGCAAAAGCCAAGCATAAATCTTAAAATTGCCCAAAATATGAGATTATCACTCATATCATGAAGTAACGCACAAATAGCAAAAAGAGCCGTAAAAATCGCATAAGCTCTCATATGACCGACCTTAGAGATAAGCCTATGAGAGACTATGGTACAAGTAAGTGCGCCAAGGAAAAATAAAGATGTAATAAAGCCAATTTGCGTCTTTGAAGCACCCATATCATTGAGTAAAACCCCGCCTGAGCTAACTACTAAGCCACTAGCGATAAATATAAAGCTAACGCCGATAAATAGGGCACTTAGGGATATTATAGCTCTTTTACTTCCTCGCATAAAATACCCCCGCACAAAACACCCCAAGTGGCATTAAAGCAAGTCCCATTAAAAATGATATAGGCTCAAAAATCCCAGCTCTAAGCAGGGCAAAAAATGCTACAATCAATATAAGATAGCTAATTAATCTAAGTGGTTTAAAAGCACCTAAAATATCGATTTTACGAAATTTAATGCTATCTTTATCATCTTTGATATTTTGATTATTCTCATTTTCTTCATCTTCGAAAATTTCAAGCTCTTTATCGCTTAATTCATAGTTTATACTTCTATTTTTAACCCTATTTTTATAGCCAAGATAACTAGCAAATAGTATTAAATTCGAACAGATAAAGGCAATTTGCGAATTTAGAAGCTCCACAGCACCATAAGCTGAAGTAATGGCGATTAGCAGAGCATCTAAAATTAGATAAAAAATAGCTAAATTTTTAAATTTCATCTTTTTTCTTTATTAAATTCTTCATAGCTTTTAACTTGAGATTTATAGGCTTTGTAGATATTATTTATCGCCGCACCAACGCCTATGAAAATACCAACTCCAAGCCCCCAATTTGAGCTAGTTAGCTCTTTTAGCCCCCAGCCAATTCCAAATCCTATAAGCACCGCAACTACAATTGATATACCAAGGCTTAGGCTATCAGCGGCTTTTATGGCCGTGTTTATCTTTTTACTTTTTTGGCTCATAACTCTTTAAAACTCTCTTTTATAGCTTGTGCGGTCTTATCTAAGCTTGTTTGGCTTAGTGGCTTACAAACAAAGCAAGTCTCAAACTGACTTGGTGCTAGATATACGCCTCTTTTAAGCATTTGAGCGTGGAATTTAGCAAATCTATCTGTATCGCTTTTTAGTGCTTGGGCGTAGTTGATAACTGGATTTTCACTAAAGAAAAATCCCCACATGGATCCACGCACTTCAACTTGTAATCCAATCCCACTCTCTTTAGCAGCTTGTAGCATACTATTTGTGATAAATTTACTTTTTTGCTCTAGCTCATCATATAAATTTGGCGTATTATAAATTTTATTTAACGCAGCCAGTCCAGCGGCCATAGCAACGGGATTTCCACTTAGCGTTCCAGCTTGATACACCCCACCAAGTGGGCTTATAAGCTCCATTATCTCCTTTTTACCAGCATATGCTGCACATGGCATACCACCGCCAATAACCTTGCCAAATGTAACTATATCGGCCTTAATATTATTTAATCCATAGCTACCAGTGGCACTAGCTCTAAATCCACTCATAACTTCATCAAAGATTAGCACCGCACCCTTTTCATCGCAAATTTTTCTAAGACCATTTAAAAACTCATCGCTACCAGGGACTAGACCCATATTTCCAGCAATTGGCTCAACGATTATAACGCCAATATCGGCATTTTTAAAGCACTCTTCAACGCTATTTAAATCATTATATTTTGCTAGGTGGGTATTTTTTATTATATCATTTGGGACGCCTAAACTACTTGAGTATCCAAAGGTCGTAGCACCGCTTCCAGCCTTGACTAATAATCCATCGCTATGGCCGTGATAGCACCCTTCAAATTTGATAATTCCATCTTTTTTGCTATATCCACGAGCTAGTCTAATGGCACTCATAGTAGCCTCAGTCCCACTACTAACAAAGCGAATTTTATCAAGATGAGGAAATTTAGATAAAACCAATTTAGCTAGTTTAGTCTCTAGTAAGCATGGTGCGCCAAAGCTTAAACCCTTTTTAGCTGTTGATATTACCGCATCTTCTATATCCTTATCGCAGTGACCAAAGATGAGTGGCCCCCAGCTTAAAACATAATCAATATACTCATTATTTTCAATATCATAGATAAACTCACGCTCACCTCTATCGATTATTAACGGAGTAGAGCCAACTGAGCCAAAGGCACGCACTGGAGAATTTACCCCACCTGGGATATACCTTTGTGCTTCTAGAAATTCATCTTTATTTCTCATCTTTTTTATCCTTATTAAATGAAGTTATGTATTCAAACAAATTTAAAATCTCATTTTGAGTAAGAAAATATGATGGCATAATGCCCTTAGAGTCCGTAACGGCTGATTTAAATCTATCAAAATCAAGATTATTTATCCTTGGTGCTTTTAAAGATCTCTCCTCATATTTATTACTTTTTTTATTAAATGCTTTATATTTGACGATTAATGCTCCCTCTCCTTTATCGCCGTGGCATTTATTACATCCTATGCCTCTTGGATTTTGGTATAGCATTTTGGCGTATTCATTTTTGGTGATAAACTCATTACTAAATGCAAAAGTAGTAAAAATTAAAAAAAAAGTAATAAATTTCATATATCTCACTTGAATTTAATTTGAATTTAGGTATGATACAATTTTTGTAATTAAAAAATACATAAAAGGACTAAAAATGCAGATAATTGATGGCAAAGAGATAAGCAATAGAGTAAAGCAAAGGGTAAAAGATGAAGCCTTAGCCTTAAAAAGCAAAGGAATTACGCCAACCTTAGCAGTTGTGTTAGTAGGCGATGATAAGGCTAGTCAGACATATGTAGCTAGTAAAGAGAAAGCAACAATCGCTTGTGATATGGGTTCAGTGGCTCATAAATTACCTGCATCAACTACTCAAAGTGAGCTTTTGGCTTTAATAGAGCTATTAAATGCTGATGATAGCATAGATGGAATTTTAGTCCAATTACCACTTCCAAAGCATATAGATACAAATTCAATTCTTGAAGCGATTGATCCAAATAAAGATGTAGATGGATTTCATGCTATAAATGTAGGCAAGCTAAATAGCGGTCTTGATGGATTTGTGCCTTGTACCCCACTTGGGATAATGGAGCTTTTAAAAGCCTATAATATCGAAGTAAGTGGTAAAAATGCTGTGGTTATAGGAAGGAGCAATATAGTAGGCAAACCAATGGCAGCACTACTACTAAATGCTGGGGCTACTGTTACTATAGCTCACTCTAAGACAAGAGATTTAGCAAAAGTTTGCCAAGATGCTGATATAGTAGTGGTGGCTGTGGGCAAGCCAAATTTCTTAAAGGCTGACATGATAAGAGATGGAGCTATAGTCATTGATGTGGGGATAAATCGCTTAGATAGTGGTAAGTTAGTTGGTGATTGTGATTATGAGAGCGTAGCCACAAAATCCTCTATGATAACTCCTGTGCCAGGTGGAGTGGGGCCTATGACAATTGCAATGCTGCTTAGCAATACGCTAAAATCTGCTAAAAATAGAAAATTAAAAGGTTAAGCTTTGAGAAGAATTTTTTCTAAATTCTATGATTTTTGTAGTAGTTGGACGGGGACTATAATTATAGTTTTGTTTATCATATTTTTTATAGCTCAAGCCTTTGTAATACCTAGTGGCTCTATGAAAAATACTCTTTTAGTTGGAGATTATCTCTTTGTTAAAAAATACTCATATGGAATTCCAACACCACATATTCCATTTATAGAAATTCCAGTGCTTCCTGATAGTGATGGTGATGGCCATTTGATAGCTAGTGATGGGCCAAAGCGTGGAGATATAGTGGTTTTTCGCTATCCAAAAGATCCTAAAATTCACTATGTAAAGCGTAATTTTGCCACTGGGCTTGATGAGGTGATATTCGCTCCTGGGGCTATGTATCTGCGCCCAAGCGGTGGAGATGATGAGATAGCAAGGGAATTTAAAGATGCTAATATCGTGATTTTAAGCGGAAAGAAATTTATAAAAGAGCCATATAAGATGGCTGGAATTCACTATGATAATAACACTGATAAAGATAATTATGGTGGGTTAAGAGCTGATACATTCACAATTGCTGGTATGGTGGATTTTGCTATGAGTAAGATTATGGTGCCAGAGCTACCTAGAATTGGCGGGTTAGATTTTAATGCATACTACTTTAGAGTGCCACAAAATGAGTATTTTATGGTAGGCGATAATAGAGAAAATAGCAGTGATAGTAGGTTTTGGGGGTCAGTGCCTTATAAATATATAGTTGGGACGCCGTGGTTTGTATATTTAAGCTATGATGAAAACTACAAAATCCGATGGGATCGCATAGGTCGCTTAGCAAGTAGCTTAGAGGATATGGCAAAATAGTTAAATTTATATTATTTAATATGATATAATCAAGGAATTTTAATTAAAGTAGGTTTAGATGAATATTTCTAAGGTTTATATAGCTAGTGATCACGCTGGATATGAAGCAAAAATGCAGACAAAAAATATATTAGAAAATATGGGATTATCTGTAGTTGATCTAGGCACCAATAGTGCTAGTATTAGCGTTGATTATCCAGATTTTGCTACCTTGGTAGCTAGTAGCATTAAAAGTAGCGATGAGTTTGGCGTATTGATATGTGGTAGTGGAATTGGTATCTCCATAGCTGCAAATCGCTTTTCTCATATACGATGTGCATTAAGCCATAATGCCACAACAGCAAGGCTATCAAGAGAGCATAATGATGCAAATGTATTATGCTTTGGTGCTAGGGTGGTTGGTAGTGATGTTATTAAAGATATGGTGGAGGTGTTTTTTGCTACTGAATTTATTGGTGGTAGGCATCAAAGACGAGTTGAAAAGCTAGGAGCGTGTCAATGTTTTTAGATTGGATTTTTTATACATTTTTTATCTGTTGTAGTGTATATTTGATTGTTATGGTATTTTACTATAAAACTTTGCTTAAAAAAGAGCGTTCTATGCGTGATTTTGTCAAAAATAATTTAGATGATACTGAGATAATCATTCGCAAACTCCAAGTTCAACTCCAAAGAAGTCTTGGAAATATAGATATATTAACCGATGAATTAAATAAAATTAAAGGCGATGTTACTGGTCTTAGGACTAGAAATTCACAATATAGAATTGAAAATGATAAATTAAGGGCTAGAATAAAAGAGCTTGAAGGCAAGATTGAAGCGCTACTATAGATTAATTTAATAAGGAAAAGTATGGATAGTTTATCACAAGAGCAAAAAGAGTATTTAAAATCAACCATTAGAAAGATCGCTGATTTTCCAAAGCCTGGAGTGTTATTTAGCGATATTACTACGCTTTTAAGGGACTCAAAGGCGTTTAATCTTTTGATGGAGCATCTCTATCAAAGATATAAAGATAGAAATTTGGATTATGTTGTAGGGATTGATAGCCGTGGATTTATCTTTGGTGCTGCTTTGGCTGATAGACTTGGGGTTGGATTTGTCCCTGCTAGAAAATCAGGTAAGCTCCCATATACCACTATTTCGCAAGAGTATTTGCTAGAGTATGGATCTAGTAAGCTTGAGATGCATATTGATGCTTTTAAGCCAGGGGCAAATGTGTTATTAGTAGATGATGTAATCGCCACCGGCGGCACGGCTAAGGCAGCTTGTGAGCTGATATTAAAGCTTGGGGCAAATTTAGTTGAGATGGCTTTTGTGATTGATATTGGGATTGGTGGATTAAAAGAGCTTAAGGGTTATGCGCCAATTTATGTAGCATTAGAGGATTAGAGTATGGAAGAGTTTTTAAAAAATCTACTATATGAGTATAAAAATTTTGCATATCTTATAATATTTTTATGGTGTATTGCTGAAGGGGAGTTGGCTCTTATTTTGGGTGGTATATTTGCTCATGAGGGGCATGTGAATTTAGCTCTTATCATATTTGTAGCTGGGCTAGGAGGCTTTGTAGGGGATCAAATCTACTTCTATATTGGTCGTTATAATAAAAAATATATCCAAAGAAAATTAGTCAAACAAAGGCGTAAATTTGCAGTGGCTCATCTACTACTTCAGAAATTTGGCTGGCCGATAATCTTTATTCAAAGATATATGTATGGATTT
The DNA here is from genome assembly GCF_024723495.1 of Campylobacter sp. RM19073. NCBI lineage: Bacteria > Pseudomonadati > Campylobacterota > Epsilonproteobacteria > Campylobacterales > Campylobacteraceae > Campylobacter > Campylobacter sp. RM19073. Next base: position 47,453 of record NZ_JANQCT010000001.1, read on the forward strand.
CGCACTATTATACCAATGAGTATAGGAATTACTAGATATAGTGCTAAAAAATTTGCTTTTATAAATTTAATTAGTGCTTGGGTTTGGGCGGCCATTACCATACTTTTGGCGTGGCATTTTGGTCAGCTTATATGGGCTGGTATAGAGTGGGCAGAGTCTCATTGGTATTTTGCCGTGCCGATTATAGGTGGGTTTTTGGCCATTTTGTTTTTTGGTTTAAAATATATGGAAAAAAGAATATTAAATGAAAGGAAAAATAGACGAAATGTTTGTTGAATTAGTAGATAAAAAATTAGCCGATATTCAGGCTGATTATGAGGTGATTTTTGTTGTTGATAAGAATTTAAGCCATAGATTTGTAGGTGATTTGGGTGAGTTTGATTTTTACTCTTATAAGGGTGATGGCGTTTTAAATTTGCCTAATAAAAGACGAATTTATGTAGGTGTTAAAAATCTTGATTTAAACTCTCTTAGGCTAGCAAGCGCTAAGGCATTTAACGCTATTAAAGAGTTAAATATTAAAAGCGTAAAAATTGCTAGTTATAGTGGTGAGTGCGTTAAGATGAGCTTTGAGGCTATTGCTGAAGGGTTTTTACTAGCTAATTATAAATTTGATCGTTATAAAAGCGAAAAAAAAGATAGCAAAATAGAGAAAATTCTAATCTCAACTGAGGATTACAATAGCAAAAAAATCGCTATAGATGAAGCACAAATTGGCATTGATCATGCTCATATCATAGCTGAAGCTGTCAATTACTCAAGAGATATTGTAAATGAAATTCCAGAGATTTACACACCGCAAAAGATGGCTGAAGATGCTAAAAATCTAAGCCTAAGCTACGCTAATATAGAGTGCGTTATACATGATGAAAACTACTTAAAAAGCCAAAATATGAACGCCTTTTTAGCTGTTAATAGAGCCTCTATCCACCCGCCACGCCTAATCCATCTAAAATATACGCCAAAGCAACAAAGTATTAAAAGAGTTGTATTTGTCGGTAAAGGCCTTACATATGATAGTGGTGGATTAAGCTTAAAACCAGCTGATTATATGCTAACTATGAAGAGCGATAAAAGTGGCGCAGCGGCTGCGATGGGTATTATAATGGGTGCGGCTAAGATGGAGTTGCCATTTGAAATTCACGCAGTTTTGGGGGCTACTGAGAATATGATTGGTGGAAATGCCTATAAGCCTGATGATGTGCTAATTACTAGAAGTGGGGTAAGTGTTGAGGTTAAAAATACAGATGCGGAGGGTAGATTAGTTTTAGCTGATTGCTTGGATTGGGCGCAAAGTGAGCTTGACCCAGAGCTTCTTATCGATATGGCGACACTTACTGGTGCTTGTGTTGTAGGTCTTGGAGAATATACAAGTGGAGTTATGGGCAATAGCTATGAATTACAAAGTGAGTTTAAAAATTATGCTAGTAGAAGTGGCGAGTATTTGACTATTTTGGAATTTAATGAAGAGCTAAAAGAGCTGATTAAAAGCGATATAGCTGATATTTCAAACACCTCTTCAAGTAGATATGGTGGGGCTATTACGGCTGGTATATTTTTAGATAAATTTATAAAAGATGAGTATAAACATAGGTGGCTTCATCTTGATATTGCCGGACCTGCTTATGTGAATAAGGCTTGGGGTTACAATCCATCTGGGGCAAGTGGCGCTGGAGTTAGAGCGTGTTTATACTACTTACAAAAACTAGCTAGAAATTATCAAAAAGGTGAGAAATAATGGGCTTATCAGTAGGTATTGTAGGTTTGCCAAATGTAGGTAAATCTACTACATTTAACGCACTTACAAAGGCTAGTAATGCTGAGGCCGCTAACTATCCATTTTGCACGATTGAGCCAAATAAAGCTATAGTCCCAGTCCCAGATCCTAGACTTGATGAGTTAGCTAAGATTGTCAAACCAAATAAAATTCAGCACTCTGTGATTGAATTTGTCGATATAGCAGGTCTTGTAAAGGGTGCTAGTAAGGGTGAAGGTCTTGGGAATAAATTTCTTTCAAATATTAGAGAGACTGAGGTGATTTTACACATTGTAAGGTGCTTTGATGATTCTAATGTTACCCATGTAGAAAATAGCGTAGATCCAATTAGAGATATTGAGATTATAGAAACAGAGCTTATTTTAGCTGATATAGAGCAACTTGCTAAAAAGATAGATAGATTAACCAAAGAAGCTAAGGCAAATGTAAAAGGGGCTAAAGAGAGTCTAGAGTGCGCTAAAGCTTTAGCTACTCATCTTGATAGCGGTAAGAGTGCGGCTACTTTTAGTGAGTTTCATAGCGATGTTTTTACCGCTTTAAATAAAGAGCTTAGACTTCTTTCAGCCAAAGAGGTAATATATGGTGCTAATGTGAATGAAGATGAGATCTCAATCGATAATGAGTATGTAAAAAGTGTAAAAGAGTATGCCAAAGAGCGTGGAGCTGAAGTTATCAAGCTTTGTGCGAAGATAGAAGAGGAGCTAATAGGGCTTGATGATGATGAAGCCAAAGAGATGCTAGAGAGCTTAGGAGTAAATGAGAGTGGGCTAGAGAGTATTATACGAACGGCATTTGCGAAGCTTGGGCTTATTAGTTATTTTACAGCTGGAGTTGTAGAAGTAAGGGCTTGGACAATCTCTAAAGGGTGGAAAGCTCCAAAGGCAGCTAGTGTAATTCATAATGATTTTGAGCGTGGATTTATCAGAGCTGAGATAATTAGCTATGATGATTATATCGCTTGTGGTGGCGAAGCTAAGGCTAAAGAAGCTGGTAAGATGAGATTAGAAGGTAAGGATTATATCGTAAATGATGGCGATGTAATCCACTTTAGATTTAATGTATAACTCTATTTATCCTAAATTTGAAATGAATTTGGGATAATTCTTATATAAATAAGAAATATTAAACTAAATTTAAAAAATCATTTTATAAATATTATAAATTAATCAATTTTTGTTTATATCTATATAAAAACTATTTATTTTAATAAATATAATTTTTTAATTTTAATCAATATATATGATAATAAATATCAAATATATTTTAGGATAAAAATTATTAAATTTAAATTTATATAGATTAAATAGTGATTTTATCATATTATTTTAAATTCTATTAAAAAGATATTAAGAGTATTAAACTCTAAATTTCCCTAAAATCTATAATATAAATAATAATATAAATAAAATAAATTTAAGTCGCAAAATATGAATAAATGTATATAATAACGCCAATTCTACATTATTTCAGAAAGGTTAGATATGGATAGACGAGATTTTATTAAGAGCTCAGCCATTGCGGCTGCTTGTTCGGCTGCTGGTCTTAGTGCGCCTAGCTCATTAGGTGCTGCTAATAAAGATCAAAATTGGCGTTGGGATAAATCAGTGTGTAGATTTTGCGGTACTGGTTGTGGTATTGTTGTTGCTACTAAAGATGGCAAGATAGTTGCTGTAAAAGGTGATCCGCTAGCTCCAGTAAATCGTGGTCTAAACTGCATTAAAGGCTATTTTAATGCTAAGATTATGTATGGTGAAGATAGGATTACTAAGCCACTTTTAAGGGTTAATTCTAAAGGCGAATTTGACAAAAAGGGTAAATTTGTCGAAGTTAGCTGGAAGCGTGCATTTGATGAGATGGAAAAACAATTTAAAAAAGCTTATAACGAGCTTGGACCAACTGGTATTGGTGTATTTGGCTCAGGTCAATATACTATTCAAGAGGGTTATTCGGCTGTTAAGCTAATCAAAGGTGGTTTCCGCTCAAATAATATTGACCCAAATGCTAGACATTGTATGGCTAGTGCGGTTGTGGGCTTTATGCAAACTTTTGGTATAGATGAGCCAGCTGGATGCTATGATGATATAGAGCTAACTGATACAGTGGTTTGCTGGGGTGCTAATATGGCAGAGATGCACCCAGTTTTATGGGCTAGAGTAAGTGATAGAAAACTTCAAAATCCAAATAATGTAAAAATTATTAATCTATCTACATTCTCAAATAGAACATCAAATATTGCTGATATGGAGATTGTCTTTAGACCTCAAACAGACTTAGCTATATGGAACTATATTGCTAGAGAGATTGTATATAATCATCCAGAAGCAATTGATGAAAAATTTGTAAAAGAGCACTGCGTATTTACAACTGGTCCAGCTGATATCGGTTATGGTATGAGAGCAAATATTAATCATCCTAAATATCTACCAAGTGAGCTAGATACTGCTGCAAAAGAGAAATCAAAAGTATTAACCGAAGCTGAAGGCGTAACACTGGCATATCTAGGAATGAAAGCTGGAGATACAATGGAGCATAAACACACAGCCGCTCCAGATGCTCACTGGCAAATTTCATTTGATGAGTTTAAAAAAGCCTTAGCTCCTTATACGCTTGATTTTGTCGCAAAATTAGCTAAGGGCGATGATAATGAAGATTTAGAAGAATTTAAAACAAAACTTCAAACTCTAGCAAACTACTATATAGATAAAAAACGCAAAGTAGTGAGCTTTTGGACGATGGGTATGAATCAACATACTCGTGGTACATGGGTAAATGAGCAAAGCTATATGGTGCATTTCTTACTAGGCAAACAGGCTAAACCAGGTAGTGGAGCATTCTCGCTAACAGGTCAGCCAAGTGCTTGTGGTACAGCTAGAGAGGTTGGAACATTCTCACATCGCTTACCAGCAGATATGGTGGTTGCAAACCCTAAACATAGAGAGATTACAGAGAAAATTTGGAAACTTCCAGCTAAAACTCTAAATCCAAAACCAGGCGCTCCATATATGAAAATTATGCGTGATCTTGAAGATGGCAAGATTAAATTTATATGGGTACAAGTAAATAACCCATGGCATAATACAGCAAATGCTAATCACTGGATTAAAGCAGCGCGTGATATGGATAACTTCATAGTAGTAAGCGACCCATACCCTGGCATTAGTGCTAAAGTAGCTGATCTTATCTTGCCAACAGCTATGATTTATGAAAAATGGGGAGCTTATGGTAATGCTGAGCGTAGAACTCAACACTGGAGACAACAAGTCCTTCCAGTAGGCGAGGCTATGAGCGATACATGGCAGATGATGGAATTTAGCAAACGCTTTAAACTAAAAGAGGTTTGGGGTGAGAAAAAAGTAGATGATAAGCTAACTCTACCAAGCGTTTTAGATGAGGCTACTAAATTTGGCTATACTCCAGAATCAACTTTATATGATGTATTATTTGCTAATGCTAAGGCTAAATCATTTAGTGCTAATGATGCTATTATAGATGGCTTTGATAACACTGAAGTATTTGGCGATAGCAGAAATGTAGTTGGTAGCGATGGTGAAGTATTTAAAGGCTATGGCTTCTTTGTTCAAAAATATCTTTGGGAAGAGTATCGTAAATTTGGTGTAGGTCATGGTCACGACCTGGCAGATTTTGATACATATCACAAAGTAAGAGGGCTAAGATGGCCAGTTGTAGATGGCAAAGAGACACAATGGAGATTTAATACCAAATATGATGTATATGCTAAAAAAGCAGCTCCAAATAGTGACTTTGCATTCTATGGCAACGCAGGTGCTGCTCTACCAAGTGGGGATTTGACTAAGGTTACTAACCCTGAAAAAAGTTCTATAAAAAATAGAGCAAAAATATTCTTTAGACCATTTATGGACGCACCAGAAACTCCAAGCAAAGAGTATCCACTATGGCTATGTACTGGTAGAGTGCTAGAGCACTGGCATAGTGGCACTATGACTATGCGTGTTCCTGAGTTATACCGTGCTGTTCCAGAGGCACTTTGCTATATGAATGAAGAAGATGGTAAAAAAATTGGCGTAGCTCAAAACGATGTTGTATGGGTAGAGAGTCGCCGTGGTAAAGTAAAAGCTAGAGTGGATTTCCGTGGTAGAAATAAACCACCAGTAGGACTGGTATATGTGCCATGGTTTGATGAGAATGTGTATATTAATAAAGTTTGCCTAGATGCTACTTGTCCATTGTCTAAACAGACAGACTTTAAAAAATGTGCTGTAAAAGTTTATAAGGCGTAAAAATGCAAAGGCGAGATGCTATAAAGACGGGTTTTAGTTTAGTTGGACTTTTGGCTGCAAGCTCTTTTGTGTATAAAGAGTATGCAAATGCTAAGCCTGTGCTTAAACTGCGTCCGCCTGCAGCTTTAGATGAAGATGAGTTTTTAACTCGTTGCATTAGATGCGGGCTGTGCGTTGAGGCGTGTCCTTTTGATACGCTAAAATTAGCTGAATTTAAAGATAGCGGAGTTGGAATTGGAACTCCATTTTTTACTCCAAGAGATATACCTTGCTTTATGTGTGAGGATATTCCTTGTGTGGTTGAGTGCCCAACTGAGGCGCTAGATCCAAAGCTAGTTACAAAAGATGGAGCTTTAGATATTAATATGGCTAAAATGGGTGTAGCAGTTGTCGATGAGAAAAACTGTGTAGCGTATTTTGGAATTCAGTGTGATGCGTGTTATCGTGCGTGTCCGTTAATAGATAAGGCTTTATTGATAGATTATAAACGCAATGAAAGGACAGGCAAACACGCTTTTTTACTACCAATAGTAGATAGCGATTACTGCACTGGATGTGGTAAGTGTGAAATAGCTTGTATAACAGATAAAGCCGCTATAACCGTGCTTCCAAGAGATATGGTTATTGGTAAAGTTGGCGATAACTATGTAAAAGGCTGGGTAGAAGGTGATGATGCAAAGCTAAAAGATGCAGATACTAAAATGCATCTAGATAGCAAAAAGGGCATGAAATATCTAAACGGAGATGAGCTATGAAATTCACAATTGCTAGAAGAGTAGTTCAATTAGCCATTTTAGGATTATTTATAGCTGGTAATATATATGGCGTTAATATCCTAAAGGGAAATTTAAGTAGCTCAGAGCTATTTGGTGTAATAGGTCTTAGCGATCCATATGCATTGCTTCAGCTATTTTTGGCTGGATTTAGTATAGGTAGTGCTAGTGTGGTTGGAGCTTTGATTGTGGTTATTTTCTACGCTCTTATAGCACCTAGGGCGTTTTGCTCTTGGGTTTGTCCTATTAATATCTTAACAGATCTTGGTGCTTATATAAGAACTAAGCTAAAAATAGGCAAAAATCTAGTTAATATAAGTTCAAATTCAAGATATTATCTATTTGCGCTTAGCTTGGTGTTTAGCTTCGCTTTTAGTATAGCGGCTTTTGAGAGTGTAAGCTATATTGGGGCATTTACTAGAGGTGTTGTATATCTTAGTGGTTCAGCAATTAGTATAGCTATTATAATTATCTGTATTGAGGCTTTTGTCGCTAAGCGTTTGATATGTGGCCATATATGTCCTTTGGGGGCTTTTTGGGCGTTGATTAGTAGATATAGCTTAATACGCATATATCATAATAGCAAAAATTGCACCCATTGTAATAAGTGTAAAGCCGTTTGTCCTGAGATACAAGTTTTAGACATAATAGGCAAAGAGAGTAAAAATATAAGAAGCGAGTGTATAAGTTGTGGGCGTTGTGTTGAGGCTTGCAATGATGATGCGCTTAATTTTAGCATATTAAAATTTAGGAGAGAAGAATGAAAAAGGGTTTGCAAAATATTTTACTTAGTGCGACTGCGGCACTAGTTTTAGCAGCTTGTAATCTAAGCACCGCACAAAACTCAGCAGTAGAAGATACACAAATTGGTCTTAGAAATGTAGAGCTTAAAGATGAAGCAAATGTAAAAAATCCATTGATTACTTGGAAGGGTGATTTGCCAGGTAGTAATGAGGTATTTGAAAGAAGCTATGAGAATGCTCCACCGCTTATTCCACATAGCTTAGATGGTTTATTGCCTATTACTTTAGAATCAAATGCGTGTTTGACTTGTCATACTATAGAGGTAGCTAAAGAGATGGGGACTATCCCAGCTCCACAAAGCCACTATATGTATCTATCAACTGGCAAAAAGACAAAAGAGATAAATACAGAGAGATTTAACTGCGTCCAATGCCATGTCCCTCAAGCAAATGCTGAACCGCTAGTGAAAAATAACTTTAAGGCTGATTTTAGAAACACAGAGAGCAATAGAACATCTAATCTTGTTGATGTTTTAAATCAAGGTATTAAATGATAGATAGGCAAAATCTCTTTGCTAAATTTAGGCAAAGAGAGCCTAGAATAATCCCGCCACCATACTTTAGTGGTGAATTTGACTGCGTAGATTGCCACTATCCTTGTGTTAGTAGTTGCCATAGAGAACTTCTTGAGTTTGATGGTGGTAGGATTAAATTTATCCCTGATAAGCTTGGTTGTGATTTTTGTAAAGAGTGTGCTGTGGCGTGTGAGTCTGCTGGTAAGAGTGTTTTAAATTTAAGTAATCCTGCGGTGGTTAATGCTAATGTGCAGATAAATAGTGCTACTTGTCTAGCGTGGAATGAGGTTATATGCTACAACTGCTTGGATATTTGTAAATTTAGGGCAATTGAGTATCTAGGTATGTTTAGACCTACTATTAATGATAAGTGTGTAGGGTGTAGTGAGTGCGTAAGCGTGTGTGTAAATAACTCTGTTATTGTAAAGGGAAATTTATGAGATTTTTTGTAGTTTTATTTATGAGTATTGCATTTTTGTGGGCTGATTTTGAGCTGAAGTTACCTGCAAATTCTGTAAGTATAAAGCTTGATAATAATAGCTTGTTAATAGGACTTGATAATGGCGAATTATATAATTATGATATAAAAAGCAAAGAGTTAAATAAGATAATAGATCTACCAAAATTCTCAAATTATTTTGATAATGATGTCGCTCCAAAGATTTTTAGTATTGATAAATTGGGCGATATTATAGCGATTTTATATGAGAGTGATAATGGTGCTAAATCCCTTGGGATTATACAAAATGGAAATTTAAAAAGCTTTAAAATGCCAACTGATGGGGTAAAAAAGATATTTTTGCTAGATAGTAATCATATAATATTTGTAACTTTAAGTAGCGAAGTGGAGTATTATGATTTTAAAGATGGTAAGGTTGTTTTTAATACCAAGCTTAGCACATCTAGCACAGGGGACGCAGCTTATGATAGAAAAAGTGGAATTTTAGCTACTGGGATTGAAGGTGGTGTGATTTTTTATTTTGATACTAAGCTTAAAAAACTTATAAAGCAGATAAACGCTCAAAAAGATACGATTTATAGCGTAGGATTAAATGAAAAGCTATTAATAAGTGGCTCAGCAGATAAAAAAGCATATTTTAATAATGGCTCAAAAGAGTTTTATTATGATGCTAAATTTTTAGTATATTGCGTAGGTGTAAATAGCAATAATGCCGCATTTAGCACAGAAAATATGATAAAAATTATAGATAAAAGCGGTAAGATAGTAAAGGATATTGAGTATAATGGTGCTTCACTAAATAATCTAATATTTAGTAGTGAGTATTTAATAGGCTCAAGCTATGATAATAAGATATATTTTTGGAGTGTGGAATGAATAATATCTCAAGTGTGGTTATAAATTTGATGAGTGCTGAAATTTGCGATAAAGTAGTTAGTAAGGTGGCTAAAATTTCAAATTGCGAAATAGCTGTTAAAGAGGGCGATAAGATAGTAGCTTTGATAGAGAGTGATAATTTAGATAGTGAGTTAGCTGCGTTTAGAGCTTTAGAGAGTATAGATGGGGTAAGCAGTGTAGCAATGATATATAGCTATCAAGATTTAGATAGCGACATCTCTAAAGCCAATTCAAATGATATAGGCGAGATTGTCCGTAAAATAGACGAAATGGATCCTAAAGATATAAAATATAATGGCAATCCAAATATATAAATTTATCTAAAAAATATCTTTTTTAGATATAGTCCATTTGGTGGGGCTGGTATTTTGGTAAGTGGCTTTTGAGATTTATAAAGCTTATCAAATTTGGCCAGTTCCATATCGCTATTTGCGGCTTTTAAGGCGTTTGCTACCATTAGTCTGATTTGTGCTCTTAAAAATCCGTTGGCTTTGAATTTGATAATGGTTAAATTTGGATTAAGGCTACGCCTTTTTAGACTTAGTGGGGTTTTGTAAATTTGATACGCATAGGCTTTATAAATCTCTCTAATTGTGGATTTTTCGCCACTTCCGACCTTATAAAATGGCTTAAAATCTTGTATGCCAATGAAGTAAGATAGCGCTAGATTTAGCCTTTGTAAATTTAAATTTGGATAAAAATATACAAAATCGCTTAAAAATGGCGACTTTTTGCCGTGGTAGATGATATATCTATACTCCCTAGCCACTGCACTAAATCTAGGGTGAAAATCCTCATCTACAATATATATATCCTTAAGCGATATATATGGACTAAGATGGCGATTAATCTGCTCTTTTAATCTATCTAAATCCCAAAAATCCCCACAATGAACGGTTGAAATTTGATTTGATGAGTGCACACCCTTATCAGTCCTTGAACCAGATAGTATAGGCTCGTAAATTCCTACATGATTTAATGCCTCATTGAACGCATCTTCTACAGCTTGCATATTTGGCTGGGTTTGTAAGCCGCTGAATTTAGAGCCATTATAGCTATATTTTAGAGCGATTTTCATTAGTATTTTTTTATAACTTTATGTTTAAAAGTAGCTATACTAGCTAAAATCGTAGTTGTAAATATAAGTGGAATTGCGTAAAATGGATATTGCGACATTAGCAAAATTGCGGTAAAATACGCCGCTAAAACAGCAAAAATACCTATATAAATAATCCCCTTTTCATACCTATATGTCACTATACCAAAGCTTAGGGCAAATAGCACACTAGCTAGTGGAAATAGGGCTATTAGAGTATAAATTGTCAGTTTTTTGGCTACTTTTGGGTCGCTATTTACTTGCTGCCAATATTTAATTATACTAAAATTATCTCCATATTTATCTTGTATATTTGAGCGGATTGTGAGCGTATCATACTTTGATACATTCCATTTATTACTTTTAATATCATAGATATAGCCATCTTTTAAGATTAAATTTAGCCTAGCATCTTCATTTGTGATATCTCCGCTACTTGCTGTTATAAATCTCTCATCATCTATACTATTATTATAAAGAACGATATTTTCATATCTTGATAGATTTTCATCGATATTTTGTCTATCTATAAATATCATCCAAGAGCCAAATCTTTGTCCAAATTCGCTTGGTTTGATATTTAAGCTTAGTTTAGTTTTTTTATAAGATACAAAGCTACTATATAAATTTAGTGCCGTAGGCATAGCGACAAGAGTTATAAATAGCAAAATTATCGAGACTATGGTTGAGATTTTTAGGAAAAATTTAGCTATATCCTTTGGGCTATATCCTAAGGTGAATATCACGATACTTTCATTCTCTCTTGATAGTCTAAAAAAGCTCATAGCCAAAGAGACAAAAAACCCAATAGGCACGGTAAATAGCAAAATTTCTGGAAGCATAAATAGATATAGATTGATAAGTTCTAAAAAATTAATATCAATATAGCTAGTAATTCTAGCAATTTGAATAAAAAATACAATCGAAACTATCAAAAATAGCGTCGCAAAAAGCGAAGCAAATGTAGATAAAAAGCTACTAAAAAGATATCTATTTACTCTATTCATATTAATCCTAAATTTATATTATTAAATTTGCTTATTAAAACAATAATAAAACTCGCAAATAGTGCTGGGATAAAGGCTATTTGGCTACTTTTTTTAATTAAGTGAATTATAAGCTGGATTATAGCACCTATAAATAAAGCTATAAATCCCCATTTAAGCCCCAAAATAGCCACCATAGACCCAATAAATATGCTATCAGCATCGCCCATTGGCTCTATGGCATTTTTACGCAGTAGCATTAGTGTGCTTTTTAAGATTATCATAAAACCAATGATAATAAGCGAGTTTAAAGCATTATCAATATCGCTCATAAAAGCGTAAATTATAGCTAAAAAATATCCGCTCATTAGAAGCGAGTTTGGCACAGCCTTTAGCCTAAAATCAATCACGCTAAGAGCGTAAAAAATGGTAAATATTATCACTAAAATTACAGCTAAAATTAAATTTGGCTGAATAAAATATGCCAAAATAGCTAAAATCCCAATTAAAAGCTCAGATATAGGATAGATGGCTGGGATTTGGAATTTACAGCTTTTACACTCTCTTTTTAGGGCTAGATATGAGATTAATGGAATGAGCTCGTAGAAATTTAATTTTTTATGGCATTTAGGGCAGCGACTACGAGTAAAGATAATATCTTGTGAATTTGGTAAGCGTTCTATCAAAACCATAGCAAATGAGCCAAGACATAGACCAAAAATAAAAAATATAAATAGCATTAAATTGCCCCAAATTTACGATGCGTAGATCTAAATTTGGCGATGATTTTATCAAGCTCTTGACTAGTAAAATCTGGCCAAAGAGTTGGTGTAAAGGCTAACTCAGCGTAGCTTGATTGCCATAATAAAAAGTTGCTAAGTCTTTGCTCTCCGCCTGTTCTAATCATCAGATCCACATCTCCAAAACCAGCGCTATCAAGGTGATTTGATATGCTTTGTTCGTTGATCTTAATCCCACTAGCAAGAGCTAAATTTACAGCTCTTACAATCTCATTTTGACTTCCATAGTTTATAGCTAGGATTAAATTTAATCTATCATTATCTTTGGTTTTGTTTTTAAGATTAGTTATAGCATCTTTTAGCTCATTGCTAAATGGGCTTAAATCCCCAATAGTGTGAAATCTAATGCTATTTTCTAAAAACAAATTCTCCTTAAGCTTAATAAATTTTAAAAGCAAATTTAGTAAAAAATCAACCTCGCTTTTTGGCCGTTTCCAGTTTTCTGTGCTAAAGGCATAAAGCGTGAGATTTTTAATCCCATTTTTAGCACAGTAAATAGCTATATTTTCTACTACATCGGCACCTTTTTTGTGTCCATCAGTTCTTACTAGAGTGCGACTTTTTGCCCATCTGCCATTGCCATCCATAATGATAGCTAGGTGATTTAGGGTATTCATATGGTTGCCTTTATAGTTGCTTTTTGCCATAGCGGAGCTACAGCTTTAATCTCAAATTCGCACTTTAATTCACTAGCTAGGGCTTTGCCAAGGCTTGGGTATTGTGAGCTAATTAGGTTAAATTTCCCATCTTTTATAGAGATGATTAATGGTGCAAATATCGAAAATAGAAGGTAAATTTTAGGATTTTTATTAAGCTGAATTTGAAGTAGAGCAGAGCGATTATCATAGTAAAATGGTATATGAAGTATATTTTCATTTAACGCCATAATCATATCTGCATATATGCTAAATTCATCCTTTGATACTGGATTTGCCATTTTATTTTTAATGTGCGAGATGAGCCATGAGAGATTTTGAGAGTTTGCTACCATCTCTATCAGATTTGCTCCACCATCTAAAACTGGCTCTATAATGCTCCTTTTAGTTAGGGAATTTATACTTATCACTCCGCCGCTTTGAGAACCGATATTTGCGTAATATTCACTACCAACTTCTAGATCTGTATAGCTTGTAGTGCTTATGGTTTTAGTGCCAAATTTGATATTATAGCGATTAAATCTAGTTTGCTCTAAAACTTTGATTATCACAGGCAAACTCGAATTTATCATCGTTGGGATATTATTTGCAATCTTTGCTGATTGAATTTGATTTACTCTATTTATCATAGATTTTTCACCAATTTTGTAATTTGCGATGCGATTAGCTCTTTTGGGGCTAAATCGGTTTGCGTGATTGAGTCTTTGGTTATAAAGCTTATTTGCGTCTTAATAGAGCCAAATTTAATCTCATCGTTTAAGATATTTAAGCACACAGCATCAAGATTTTTATCTATTAGCATATTTTTAGCGTTATTTAGAGCATTTTGTGCGTCCATCTCCATTTTAAAGCCGATTTTTTTGCACTTTAGATTTAAATTTTTCAATATATCAATATTTAGTTTTAGCTCGATTTTATCGCCCATTTGATCTTTTTTAATCTTTCCATCTTTGGGATTAAGACAGATAAAATCACTAACTGCCGCACACATTACTAAAATATCATTTTGGGTAACTTTTTGAGAATTTAACGCATTTAAAAGTTCATTTGAGCTTTTAAATTTAATAGTCTCATACGGGGTATCAAAATCAACCGAGCTTATAAATACTACATCTGCACCAGCGTAATAGAAGCTATCAGCTAAGGCCTTTGCCATTTTGCCGCTTGAGTGATTGGTAATTGCTCTTGCGTCATCAATCTTCTCTATTGTAGGTCCTCCTGTGATTATCACCTTTTTGCCTTGATAGAATTTATCTTGATTTAATACCCTTTTAGCAGTCTCTACAATGATCCAAGGCTCATTTAATCCGCCTTTTCCATAATCCAAACAAGCTAAAGTCTTAGCAATTGGCTCAATTATTATAAAGCCATCATCTTTTAAAAGCTCTAAATTTCTAGTTGTCGCTGGATTTTGTAGCATATTATGATTAGCCGCTGGAGCGATTATTTTGGGGCAAGATGCGGCTAATATGGTTTGTAAAAATATATTATCAGCAATCCCAAGTGCGATTTTATTAATGCTATTAGCGGTGGCTGGTGCGATGATGATTAGATCATTTTTGCTAAAGCTTATGTGATCCAGTCCACCCACCCAGCTCTCATTAAGTGAGCTTAAAACGCCATTACTAAGTGCTTCAAAGCCTATTGGGGTGGTAAATTTAAGCGCTCCATCACTTAGCAAAACACGCACATTTGCTCCATTGTTTTTAAGTAGACTTAAAATTTCATAAGCCTTATAAAAGCTGATACTACCACAAACGGCCAAGAGAATATCTCTATTTTTCATCTTTTATACCAAAAAATTTATAGAAAAATCCGCTTTTATTACTCTGTTTGGCTCTAGCAATTATCAAATCACCTTTTTGGCTATCTTTTGTTACGCTAGAACCGGCTGCTATTATCGTATCATCGGCGATATTTAGCGGTGCTATGAGCTGGGTATCGCTACCGATAAATACATTTTTGCCTATTATGGTTTTATTTTTGCTTTTGCCATCGTAATTACAAGTTATGGTGCCACACCCTACATTTGTGCCTTCATTAATCTGACAATCTCCTAAATAGCTTAAATGCCCCGCCTTGACCCCATCTAAATTTGCGTTTTTAAGCTCTACAAAGTTACCAATATGAGTGGATTTTATATAGCTTTTTGGTCTTAAATGTGCCATTGGACCAATGTCGCTATCTATTATTGTGCTATACTCTACTACTGAGCCACTTTTGATAATTGAGTTTTTAATAAGGCAATCTCCCTTAATCACACATCCACTCTCTATCTCACACTCACCTTCAAATTTGGCTCTACTATCTATAAATACACTATCAGGTAGCCTAATTATAACCCCATTTTTCATCAAATTTGATTTAATCTCATTTTGCATTAAAATTTCAGCCTTGCTTAAGGCTAGTTTATCATTTATCCCCATGAAATTTTGCTCATTAACCAAGACATAACCAACGCTTTTACCATCTTTTATAGCTATTTCTATAGCGTCAGTTAGGTAGTATTCATTGCTTGCGTTTTGGTTGTTTATTTGTGGTAGAATTGATTTTAATAGATCTGTATTAAAGCAGTAAGCCCCAGCGTTACATAAATTTATATCTTTTTGGGCTGGAGTAGCGTCTTTTTGCTCTACAATCTTTACTACTTGATTGCCATCTTTTATTACTCTACCATAGCCAAATGGATCTTTGGACTCAAATGTGGCTATGGTTATATCGCTATTTGCTTGAGCTATTGATCTTAGCTCTTCTACTTTTACTAGCGGCATATCAGCGCAAATTATTAATGTTTTATCAAATTTTGGCTTTGCTGCCATAACAGCCCCAGCCGTGCCAGGATAACTCTTAATATCTTGTCTTGCGATATTGATACTGCTAAATTCGCTATTTATAGCTTGGCTAACTTCATCAAATTGATACCCTAAAACCACAGATATATCATCAGAGATTTGAAGTGATTTTTCTATTATATGGCTAATCATAGATCTGCCGCTTAGAGTGTGGAGAACTTTGGATTTTGGCGATTTCATTCTTGTGCCATTACCAGCTGCTAATATGATGATTGATATATTTTTCATGCTCTTTTCTTTGGGGTTAAATTTGGCAATATTGTATCTAAAATATGGTTAAAATTGATTAAATTTGATTTATGGACTTAACAATAAATTTACATAAATTATTTACAATTTTGCTAAAAATAATCAAGGTAGAAGATGAAAATATCCAAGAAAATTTTAATTATTTCTAGTGTTATCGTAGCTAGTGGAGCTATTTTGTGGTGGGGCTTAAGAGATGAAGCACCAAAAGATGAGTATATAACAACGATTGTAAAGCGAGGTGATATAATTCAAAGCGTAGATGCTGTGGGTGAGGTTTTTTCTCGTAATTTAGTTGATGTAGGTGCTCAAGTAAGCGGTCAGATAAAAGAGCTATATGTAAAGGTAGGAGATAGGGTAAAAGCTGGAGATAAAATAGCTCAAATAGATAGCATAAAACAGCAAAACACACTAGATCAGCAACTAGCGGCTTTAGAGATTTTAGAAGCTAAATTAAATTCGGCTAAAATTTCAGTTGATATTGCATTAAAGCAGTATAAAAGGGAGGAAAAACTAGCTAAGCAAAATGCCACAAGCCAACAAAGCTTAGAAAACGCTAAAGATACTTATAGCTTAAAATTGGCTAGTTTAAAGGAGATTGAAGCTCAGATTAAGCAAACTGGAATTGAGATTGATACTGCTAGGACAAATTTAGGCTATACTGATATTAGAGCGCCTTTTGATGGGGTTGTGGTATCTGTGCCTGTGGAGGTAGGTCAGACTATTAATGCTAATCAAACGACTCCAACTTTAGTGAATATCGCTGATTTAACTAAAATGGAGATAAGATTACAAGTTAGTGAGGGCGATGTGCCAAATATAAAGGTAGGAAATAGGGTAGAATACTCGATTCTTTCAAATAATTTTAAAAAATATAGTGCGGAAATTAGCTCAATTGACCCAGGTCTTACTACGCTAAGTGATGGTAAATACTCCACTACCAGCTCGACATCAAGTTCGGCATCAAGCTCGGCAGTATATTATTACGCTAAGGTCAATGTAGATAATAGCGATGAGATTTTGCGTATTGGAATGACAACAGAAAATAGAATAATAATCGCTGAAAATAAAGATGTTTTATATCTTCCTACAATGGCGATAAAATCAGATAAAAATGGGAAATTTGTCTATATCAAAAATGGCGATAAGATAGAGCAAAAACCTATAAAAACTGGTATAACAAATGGGATAAATACTCAGATATTAAATGGATTAAATGAGGGCGATGAGGTTATATATTTTCATCTAAATTCAGATAGTATGAAAAATATGACTAGCGGCCAAAGAAAACCGATGATGAGATTATGATGATTAGACTAAGTAATATTCGCAAATCTTTTAAGATTGGCAATACTCAAACTGAGGTATTAAAGGGGATAGATTTAGAGATTAAAAAGGGTGAATTCGTAGCTATTATAGGGCAATCTGGTAGCGGTAAAAGCACACTTATGAATATCTTAGGTTGCCTTGATACCGCAACTAGCGGAAGCTATGAGCTTGATGGTAAAGATATAAGTAAATTTAATAAAGATGAGCTATCTTATCTTAGGTTAAAGAAATTTGGCTTTATCTTTCAGCGTTATAATCTACTTAGCTCTAATGATACTAAAAGCAATGTAGCCTTGCCTGGAATTTATGCTGGTATGCAAAAAAAAGATAGATTAAATAGAGCCAAAGAGCTATTAGCAAAGCTAGGCTTAGAGACCAAAATAGATACTATGCCAAACTACCTAAGTGGCGGTCAGCAGCAAAGAGTAAGCATAGCTAGAGCGCTTATGAATGGTGGGGAAATTTTGCTTTGTGATGAGCCTACTGGAGCACTTGATAGCGCTAGTGGATTGATGGTAATGCAAATTTTAAAAGACCTTCATAAAGATGGGCACACCATCATAATAGTAACGCATGATAAGGATATAGCTAGCTGGGCAAATCGCATTATAGAGATTAAAGATGGTAATATAATAAAAGATGAGATAAAAAGCGATGAGATCTATGAAAATAGATCTAAAAATATATCTATAGAGTCAAATTTCCAAGCCTTTAAAGATCGGTTGATAGAGAGCTTTATAATGAGCGTATCAGCTATTAAAGCTCATAAGCTTAGATCATTTTTGACTATGCTTGGCATTATAATTGGTATCGCATCAGTAATTTGCGTGGTGGCCTTAGCCAAAGGGAGTGAGCAGAAAATTCTAGCTAGTATAAATAGCATGGGGACAAATACTATTACTATGAATTTAGGCAAAAATTTTGGTGATAGAAATGCTAAGAAGCTTAAGGATTTTAGCATAGAAAGCTATAAAATGCTTGAGGGGTTAAGCTTTGTAGATTATGCTACGCCTAGGATTAATAGCTCTGGACTTTTGACATATGGCAGTAAAAATATAGACGCTAGCCTAAGAAGTGGTAGTGAGAATTTGCTTAGCGTATCTGGTGTTAGTATTATAAGTGGTAGGGATTTTGAGCTTGATGATTTGATATTTTCTCGCTCAAATATTATCATTGATAATTTAGCTCAAAAGGAGCTATTTGATGGGGTTGATCCTATTGGCAAGACAATTATATTTAATAAACAGCCATTTACTATAATAGGAGTAGGATATAAAGATCCAGGCTCATTTGGTGCGGATAATATCACAGTGTATCTGCCATATACAACAGTAGCCAATAAGCTTACTGGTCAGCAAAAGATCCGCTCTATAGTTGTTAAAATCAATGAAAAGGTAAATACTCAAGTTGCTGAAAGTGGCTTAATAGAAGCTATGAGCTCCATTAGGGGAGAGAAAGATTTTTTTACCATAAATTCAGATACCATTAGGCAAACCGTCCAAAGCACGGTAAATACAATGGGGCTTTTGATCTCTGGGGTGGCGTTTATATCGCTAATGGTTGGCGGTATTGGTGTGATGAATATTATGCTTGTGAGTGTTTTTGAGCGGACTAAGGAGATTGGAATTCGTATGGCTATAGGGGCAAAAAGTAGAGATATATTGCTACAATTTTTAATCGAAGCAATACTACTATGCGCTATTGGTGGTGTGATTGGAGTAGCAGTGGCGTATTTGGTTGGCGCCATTGTAAATAGCATAAGCACTGAATTTAGTATGATATTTAGCGTTGCTTCAATTATTATAGCTATTGTGGTTTCTAGCCTTATAGGGATAATTTTTGGCTATATTCCAGCTCAAAATGCCTCTAAGCTAAATCCAATTGATGCGTTATTAAGGGATTGATATGAGATATGTGATTGCTATTTTTATCGCTTTTATAATTAGCGGATGTGCTAGTAAAAAGCTAGATTATGAGATAAAAGAAGTTGAGTTTTATACTCCGAGTTGGTATAAGGACTTTAATCAAACTACATTAAATGAGCTTATTGATTTGGCTATGAAAAATAGCGAAGATCTTAGCAAGGCGGCTTTAAATTTAGAGATAGCTATGCTAAATGCAAATGTAGCAAGCGATGGATATATCCCATCATTTGGTGGAGAGATTAGGGCAAACTCTAGTAGGGATATTAGTAGGAGTGATGGGTTTAGTAGTGGGTTTAACTCTAAATTTAATATTAGCTATGAGCTTGATATATTCGGTAAAATTTATGATAAATATAAATCTAAAGAGTGGCTATGGGTTGCTAGTAGATCAACGCTAGAGAATTTAAGGCTAACTATCATAAATCAAGTAGCAAATATATATTTTAATATCTTATATCTTAATGACTCTTTGCGTAGTTTAAACCAAAATTTAGATAATGCAAAGATGCTTGATGAGCTTGTGAGAATTAAGTATGAAAATGGTAAAGAGGAGTTTTTATCCATTAAGCAAAGCTCACAAAATATATTAAGAATCCAAAATCAAATTCAATCAACCCAAAGATCTTTAGAGCTAAATTATGAGAGCTTGAAAAATCTTACAAGAAGTGATATGAGATTTGATGAGCTTAGCTTAAGCGAAGTTGGATTTGTAGGGATTGGAGGGTTTGATATAGGTGAGCTATCAAATCGCCCAGATATAAGTGAAGCAATTGCGAATCTAAACTCAAGCTTTTATCAATATAGACTAAGTCAAAAGGATCTTTTGCCTACATTTTCGCTTGGGGCGAGCTTGAGTGATGGGGATAGTAAATTTAAAAATAGCTTTGATTTTAATCAATTTGGTGGGGTTTTAAGCTTTAGTTTGCCATTTTTAGACTATTATAAGCTAAAAAAATATATTAAAATTAGTGAGCTTGAGTTTAATAAGCTTAGATTAAGCTACGAACAGACGCTAAAAAATGCTATAAATGAGGTGATAAAGTATATAAATTTCTATCAAACTGATAGTAAAACATATGAGAATTTAATAGTGATGAGAAACGATCAAGCTAAGATTGTAGAAATTTATAAGAGCAAATATGATGAAGGGAGTGCGGAGCTAAAAGATCTACTTGAGGCTCAAGATAGTTTGATCTCAACTCAAATTTCACTAATTAATCAAAAATTTGAGCTTTTAAATGATGAGCTTAGCTACTATAAAGCTATTGCAAAGTAGATGAATCTCTTTGCTAATTTTAGGCAATTTAGTCTATTTGTAGCTATTTGTATGGTGATTTTTGCTCTAAATTTCTATTTGGAGTTTAGAAATTATGAGAAATTCAGATCTTCGCCATATAGTTTTATCAAAGCTAGTTTGCTATTTAGTGATAAAAGGCAGGGTAAAAGTGGGGATTATTATATACTTCAGTTTAAAAGTGATAAATTTATATTCTACACTAGATCAAAAGATTTACCAAAATGTAGTAGCTGTGAAGTAGGAGTGATAACTAAAAATCTTAAATTTAAAGATTATATAACCTCTAGATTTTTCTTACCTAGCTTTAAGATTAGTGATTTTGATGAGCCAAAGAGCCTTACTAATAGATTAAAAGAGAGTATCATAAACCAGCACACAAGCACTAAAATTCAAGAACTATATAGTGCGTTATATTTAGCAACGCCGATGAGTAAGGAGCTACGCCAAAATGTAACTAACTGGGGGATTGCGCATATTATTGCAATTAGCGGATTTCATCTTAGTGTTATATTTATTTTTATATTTTTTATATCAAATTTTACGATCAAACCGCTACAAGATCGCTACTTTCCATATATAAATTTGAGATTTTATATCAGCTTAATTTTGTTTATTTTAATGGGATTTTATCTATATATTTTGGATTTTACGCCTAGTTTTTTACGCTCATATATTATGGGGGTGGTTGGGTTTTTGCTGCTTAGTCGTGGATTAAAGGTATTTAGCTTTGGAAATTTGATTTTATCTATTTTAATCGGGCTTGCTTTTAGCGTTGAGCTACTTTTTTCTATAGGTTTTTATTTCTCATGTTTTGGGGTTTATTTTATATTTTTATATATTTATCATTTTGGAAATAAAGAAGATTTAAGTAGCTATAAGCGTATTTTTATTCATACTTTGGCTTTAGAGATATTTGTGTTTTTAGCGATGAATATTCCTGTTTATTACTTTTTTCCAACTGTGAGTTGGTATCAGCTTAGCGTTATTCCTTTGGCATATGTTTTTATAATATTCTATCCGCTTAGCCTATTTTTACATCTTATTGGGTGTGGTGGGATTTTTGATGAGTGGGTTTTAAAATTTATAGAGTTTGCACCATCGCAGGGTAGGGCAAATGTGGATTTATGGCAGTTCATCGCATATAATATCCTTGCTTTACTAGCGATATATAAAAAGCAGATAATGATATTGTTAGCACTACTTGGGCTATTTGTCTATATTTTTGCCTTGATTTGATTTATTAAGGCTAAAGATAAAGTTATTTACCCCATTTTGGTGATTATATAGTAGTTTTAATTTATGAGCTTCTAAGATATTATATACTATATATAATCCCAAGCCAAAGCTCTTTTTGGCGTTTGAGCCTTGTGTGAATGGCTCTATATAATATTTCAAATCATTCTCTAAAGCAGCACCTTTAGATGAGAATATTATCTCATTATTTGAAATTATAATTTTAAGAGATTTATCATCAGAGTATTTTAAGGCATTATCAATCATATTCTTACACGCAATGGCTAAAAGCTTAAAATCAGCTTTTATAGTAGTATCATCTATGGCTTCTACCTTGACATTTGAGCTATCAGCCATAGCGATATCTATAGCCTCATCTATGACATCTCGCACCTTACACGGCTTTAACTCCCCAACAAGCCTAGAAGTAGCTCTCTCTACAGCAGCAAATTCATTTATCAAACTCTCAAGTCGCTCAAAGACATCGATTAATCGCTCTTGATTTTTATTTTTCTCTATCATCTCAGCAGTAATCCTGCCTTTTGTGATTGGAGTTTTTAGCTCGTGCATGATATTACGAAGGAATAGTTGGCGACTTTTATTTAAATTTTTAATCTGGCTTACAGCTTCATAAAACGCACTTGCAACCTGGCTAATCTCATCATTTCCAGTGGCGACATTTTTAATCTCTAAGTCGCCTTGAGCAAATTTATCAATTTCACGCTTTAGCTTACCAAGTGGCATAATCTTTCTTATAATGAATATATATGTAAGCAGTATAATCCCCGCTACAAAAGCAAAGATAATCTGTATTATTATATATCTATAAGATTGATAGGCTGTATCAATAAGTAGTAGAGTTTCATCATCTTTGGTGATTTTAAGATAGTTTTTCTTTTGATGAAACAATATAGCACTCACGCCTAGCTCAGTAGAGATCTCCTCTAATGTAGCGGCCTCTTTTATGATTTTCTCTTTTTTATCCTCATTAATTACTGGTGGCATATATAAATTTGATAGTTGCTCTTTATACTCATCTTGAGTGATTATCTCATTTAGATAGAGTAAGGTTGCCCTAGCTACGATGGAGTATTTAGTGTTTAGCTCTCTTGCATAGTTGGCTTTATCATACTCTATAAGCCATAAAAAGGCTATACCAATAGCTCCAATTCCAAGTGTAAAAATCAAAGTAATAGTATAAAAAATAGATGAAAATCGCATTTAAGCACTCTTTAAATTTACTGCTCTAGCTTATAGCCTACACCTCTAATTGCGTGTATATATTTTGGCTCTTTGGGGTTTTCTCCAATCTTAGTTCTAATGCGTCCGATTATAACATCAATACTTTTATTTGTGCTATCTTCATTTATTGAGTTGCAGTTATAAATCAGCTCTTCTCTGCTGATAGCACCTCCTTCTTTTTTGATTAAATATCTTAGTATATCATACTCAGCTACTGTGAGTTGAAGTGGCTCACCTTTTAGTGTGATAATATGGCGAAAATCATCACAAACTAAATCTTTTTGAGTTGGAGAGATCTCTTGCATTGTTATATTTTGGCGGCGTAAATGGCTCTTAATTCGTGCTAGAAGCTCTTGAGGATTGTATGGCTTTGGCAAGTAGTCATCAGCACCAAATTCAAAAGCATTAATCTTATCATTTATATCATGTCTAGCGCTTGAGATGATTATAGGGATTGTATGTTTGATGCGTATCTCTTTACACACTTCTAAACCATCAATCCCAGGTAGAGTAAGATCTAAAATAACTAGATCAAATTTACTGGTATTAAGAGTAGAAAGCCCTAAATATGGGTCATCGCATATCTTAACTTCTATATCAAACTGCTCTAAATACTCACTTAAAATCTCAGCAAGCTCAAAATCATCTTCGATCATTAGAATTTTTATCATATATCTGCCTTACAAATTTAGACTGATTATAACCAAAAATAGCTATTATTTCAATACAAGCCCCATTAGAATTCCGGCTCTATTTATCCATATTATCGGCTTTCTATTTGAGGCTTTAGAGGTTTGTAGCTCTTTGCTAAATTCATTTATGTTGTTTATGATTTTTTCATTTACTTGAATGATTATATCTCCACTTTCAAAGCCGGTATTAGCAGCATTTGAGCCCTCTTTAACATCTGTGATTAATACCCCTTTTATATCTTGAGGGATTTTATATTTATACCTTATATCATCGCTTAAATTTTGCACACTTAGCCCATCGATGCTAAAATTCTTAGCTATAGTTTCTACTTCATCGCTAGTAGTTAGCTGAAGTTTTGTAGAGTAAATTTTACCAGCTCTTTCATACTCTAAGCTGATTTTGGTATTTGGAGGGTAGGCTCCAATTATATTTTTTAGATCATTTGCGCTTTTAATTTGCTTATTATCTACTTTTATAATCAAATCTCCCCTTTGTAATCCAGCCTTGTTAGCTGGGTAGCCTTTTTCTACATTGGTAATTAATGCACCCTCTTTATTTTTATATATCTCTTTTTGATCTGTGGTTAAATTTGCTATCATTACGCCAATGTAACCACGAGTTATCTTTCCATCGCTAATTAATTTTTGAGCTATGGTTTTTACCATATTTGATGGTATGGCAAAGCCTATGCCGTTATTGCCACCGCTTCTGCTTAAAATAGCTGAGTTTATCCCTACTAAAGCCCCACGACTATCTATCAATGCTCCACCGCTATTGCCTGGATTTATACTAGCATCTGTTTGGATAAAATCCTCATATTGATTTAGCCCGATATTATCTTTATTTAAACCACTAATTATACCGCTTGTAATGCTGCCGCCCACGCCAAATGGATTACCAATGGCAAATACCACATCGCCTTCAAGTAGCTTTGAGCTATCAGCGAAGTATGCTGGGGTTAAATTTGTCGCTTCGATTTTGATAATTGCTAGGTCAGTTTTTGGGTCTGAGCCTACTACTTTTGCTTTATACTCCTTTGAGTTATCAAGCATTGAGACTATGATCTCATCGCTATCTTCTATCACATGGTAGTTAGTTACTATATATCCATTGCTAGTGATGATAACTCCAGAGCCTAAAGATGAGCTTTTTTGACTTCTATGCTCTGGTATATTAAAGCCAAATCCAAAAAATTCTTTAAAAAATGGATCATTCATTAAACTATTTAAGTTATTTTTTGTTTTTATTGTTTTGCTTGTAGATATATTTACAACTGCTTGTTTGGCTTTTTGAATTGAGCTATTGTATGATAAAATTGAGTTTTGATCTAAGGCTGGATTGATACGAGTAAAATTTGAGTTTGCATCGCGAAATTCCACATCTGCACCAAAAATAGCCGTAGCTGCTAATAGGGATATTAGTGATATTTTTGTCATAATTATTCCTTAAGTTAAAAAATTACTTAATTATATTATTTACTAATAAATACATATTTAATATTTATATAAGTTAATTTAAATAAGTTGATTGACACTAACTCAACTTTTATGATATAATTTCTATAAAAAAATATAAGTGGAGATATATAATGAGTAATAGTTTATATGAAACCTTAGGCATCTCAAAGGGTGCTAGCAGCGATGAGATCAAAAAAGCTTATAGAAAATTAGCTAGACAATACCATCCTGATATTAATAAAGAGCCAGGTGCTGAGGAGAAATTTAAAGAGATTAACGCAGCTTATGAAATCTTAAGCGATGAGACCAAGCGTCAGCAGTATGATCAATATGGCGATAGTATGTTTGGCGGACAGAGCTTCCATGATTTTAGTAGGGCAAATTTTGGTAGTAACGCAGATATTAATGATATTTTAAATCAAATTTTTGGCAATTTTGGCAGATCTAGTGGCTCTAGAAGAGGTTTTGGTGGATTTAGCTCATCTGGATTTGAGAGTTTTGATGGATTTGGCGGTGGATTTGGGCAAAATTTAGATATTCAAGCTAAGATAAATATCCCATTTGAGTTAGCTGTAAATGGCGGAGATTATGAATTTAGCATAAATGGCGAAAAAATTAAAATTAAAATTCCAGCAGGTTTAAAAAGTGGAGAAAAGCTACGAGCTAGAAATAAAGGCAAAAGTGCTGGCTCACATAGGGGCGATCTTATCATAACTGTAAATATAGAAGATGATAAAGAGTATAAAAGAGATGGAGATGATCTATATAAAAATTTAGATATTAGCTTAAAAACGGCTCTTTTTGGTGGTAAGATTGAAGTTAAGACATTTAAAAAAGATGTATCTATCAAAATTCCAGCTAATACTAAAAATGGTCAAAAAATTAGATTAAAAGGATATGGGGTTAAAAATAGAAAGAGCGAGATTTATGGCGATATGTATTTAGTTATCAATGTGGTTTTACCGGATGTAGATCAGCTAGATGCGCAGTTAAAAGATCTACTTCAAACAAAATTATAAAGAGGCAATATGAGAAATTATGAAGAACCAGTTTATCTAATTAGCGTAGTGGCAAAGGTGTTAAATATCCATCCACAAACTCTAAGACAATATGAAAGAGAGGGTTTAGTAGAGCCTAGTAGGACTGAAGGCAAGATGAGATTATATAGCGAAAAAGATCTTGATAAGATTAAGATGATTTTGCGTTTAACAAGAGATTTGGGGGTAAATTTAGCAGGTGTTGATGTGATTTTACGGCTTAAGCAAAGACTTGAGGAGTATGAGGCGATTATAGATGAATTAAGATCAAATATAAAAACACAAAATAAAGGTTCGCTAGTAAAAAGAGTCAGTAGCTTTGATATGATATTTGTAGATGATAAAAAGTAGGCTAAATGGATAATCTTGTATATATTTTTATTATTGCAGCTGGTTGTGCTATATTATTTAATCTTATATTTCGCAAATATGAGATCCCAACCATAATAGGCTATATCGCTACTGGGGTATTTATATCTCAACTTTTTGGATTAAAGAGCAATCACGATTTGAGCTTTGTGGCTGAATTTGGAATTGTATTTTTGATGTTTACTATCGGTCTTGAGTTTAGCATTAAGCATTTAATGTCTATGAAAAAATATGTATTTTTATATGGCTCTATACAGATGATAGTTACTGGATTTATCCTTAGTTTATTAGCTTTTTATATGTTTGGTTTGGATATAAAAATAGCTATTATCATAGGCTTTGCTATGGCGCTTAGCTCCACGGCTATTGTATTAAAGATACTAAATGATACTGGTCATATCTCAAAAAAATATGGGAGAAAAGCTCTTGGAATTTTATTATTTCAAGATATTGCTGTGATCCCTTTGCTTTTAATGATGGATATATTTGATATTAAAGATGGCTCAGTAAGCTCTTTGATACTCACATCTATTATAAGTGCAGTTATTCTTATAGTGCTTTTATATTTTATTGGTAAGTATATTTTAAGTCGTGTTTTAAACGCAGTTATTCAAACAAATTCAAAAGAGATATTTATAACAACAATTTTATTTACCGTAATTGGAGCTAGTTTTTTAGCGCACTATTTTGGATTTAGCTACTCTTTGGGTGCATTTATAGCTGGAATGCTTATCGCAGAAACGCCATATAAGCACCAAATAGAGACTGACTTGATACCATTTAGAGATTTACTACTAGGATTATTTTTTATAACAGTTGGTATGCAGATAAATTTTGCTGTGATATTTACCAATCTTTTAATCATAATTCCTATGCTAATTTGTGTGCTATTTATAAAGATTATGGTGGTTTATCTATTTTTAATGATGTTCGCTAGGAAAAAGACAGCATTAAAAACAGCCCTTAGCCTAGCGCAAGTAGGCGAATTTGCCCTAGCGATATTTACTCTTTTATCAGTAAAAAATATGATAGATGATAGAATCCTTCAAATTTTAACCGCTGTAGTGATAATATCGATGGTATTAACCCCATTTATCTTAAAAAATGTCGTTAAAATCGCTGATAAAATGGAAGAGCAAGATATCTTAGATGATGAGATTATCAGTAGCCAAGAGCAAGATATAATGGACGAGCTAACCAGTAAAAATTCTATGGAGCTTAAAGAGCATTTTGTAGTATGTGGATATGGTAGGCTAGGCCGTGAAATAATAAGGCAGTTAAAGGCTAAAGGCTGCTCGTATATCGCTCTTGAGAGTGATTTAAATTTAGTAGAACGGGGTAAAAAAAGTGGCGATAATGTATATTATGGCGATGCAACTCAAAGTAGCACATTACAAAAAGTTTGTATTAAAGATTGTGTAGCGGCCATAATCGCAGTTAGTAATGAGCAAAAATCTGAATTAATAGCAAATTCTATTAAAGATTTAGGATATGATGTAAATACTATTATAAGATTTGCTGATACTATAGAGAAGGGGCTTTATAGGGATTTTGGAGATCATTTTCATTTGGTTAAAGAAAGGGAAGCTGTGGCTAATGCTATTATACGCAAGGCCTTAGAGTGCGTAAAAGATAAATTTAGTAGGAGTGTAGATGGATAATTCGCTGATAATATTTGGTTTATTATTTCTTCTTAGTGTTTTGTTTAGCAAAATATCAGATAAATATGGCGTCCCAGCCTTGCTTATGTTTTTAGCAGTTGGAATGCTAGCTGGTAGTGATGGGGTAATAGGGCTTGAGTTTAACAATGCTAAAATAGCAGAAAATGTAGGGACAATAGCACTTATTTATATACTTTTTGCTGGCGGGTTTAATACAAATTATAAATCAATTAAGCCTATTTTTAAAAGTGGTATAATCTTAGCGACATTTGGGGTTGTAATTTCAGCTGTTATCACTGGAGTATTTGCTTATTATATAATGGGATTTTCTATTTTAGAATCCCTATTATTTGGGGCTATTATTAGCTCTACTGATGCTGCTGCGGTATTTTCTATTATGCGTTCAACCAAGCTTAAGAATAATCTTGCTTCCTTGCTTGAATTTGAAAGCGGAAGCAATGATCCTATGGCTATATTTTTAACCATTACTTTGCTTGGATTGCTTACAGCTACAACGGTGATTGATCCATATACAATGTCTATAAAGCTTTTGCTTGAGTTTATCCTTGGTGGTGCGATGGGATATCTATTTGGTATTATAATTCCAAGCCTAATAAATAGGGTAAAGCTAGGCTCATGGGGGCTATATCCAGTGCTTTTAATAGCCTTAGTTGCTATGCTTTTTGGCTTATCAGAAAAGATCGGTGGCAATGGCTATATCGCAGTGTATGTAGCTGGAATTATAGCTAATAAAAAAGAGTTTTTATATAAAAAGAATTTAACTGGCTTTTTCGATGGAATTGCTTGGATGATGCAGATATTTATATTCCTTACTCTTGGTCTTTTGGTATTCCCTAGCGAGTTGCCTCATGTAGCGATGATAAGCATATTGATGGCTCTTATTGTGATGTTTATATCTAGACCTATTAGTGTGTTTTTTTGTACGATATTTTCTAAATATAATTTTAAAGAAAAATGCTTTATCTCTTGGGTTGGCCTTAGGGGCGTTGTGCCTATTATTTTAGCGACCTATCCGCTATCTGCAGAGTTAGAAAATGGTCAATTGATGTTTAATATTATATTTTTTATGGTCTTAATCTCAGTTTTAACTCAAGGCACTACTTTAAACAAAAGCGCAAAGATATTTGGGGTTATAGAAGCAGAAAAATCTAACACAAATATGCCTAGTAGCCCAATCTCATACTCAGATATAAAGCAGTATAGAATTGGTGAGTCATCTAAGGTGATTGGTAAGAATTTAACCGAAATTGGACTTCCAGATGATTTTTTAATCGTTTTAGCAAAGCGAGATGGGGAGCTAATAAAGGTTAGCGGCTCATTTGAATTTATGCAAAATGATATATTGCTAATTTTATGTAATAGCGAACTAAGATACCAAAAAATTATTAGGATTTATGGATTATAGGGTATATAATGGAATTAGAAATTTGGGTTTTTGTATTGCTATTTTTTGTAGCATTTTTAAGTGGTTTTGTAGATGCTATTGCTGGAGGTGGTGGGCTTATTACCATTCCAGCACTTATATCAGTAGGCATTCCAGAGCATATAGCACTAGCTACTAATAAACTCCAAGCCACCTTTGGTAGCTTCACAGCTGCGGCTAATTTTACGCATAAAAAGATGGTGGATTTTAACTCTTTATGGCGTGGGATTATATGGACATTTATAGGAGCAGTGCTTGGCACTTGGGCGGTGCTATTAATCGATGCTAGTGTGATAAAATATCTAATTCCAATTTGCTTAATTGCGATTTTAATATACACAATCTTTAGCCCAAAACTTGGAGAAATAGATAGAGAAAAAAGGATAGGAGAGGGGCTATTTTACACTATTTTTGGCTTAATCATTGGATTTTATGATGGATTTATAGGGCCTGGGACTGGGTCATTTTGGATGTTTGCTTTTGTTAGTTTATTGGGGTTGAATTTAAAAAGCGCTGTAGCCAATACTAAAATTTTAAATTTTGTCTCAAATATTGTCTCTTTATGCGTATTTATCGGTGGCGGACAGATATTGTGGATGCTTGGTGTGATTATGGGATTTGGGCAGATGATAGGGGCATATTTTGGCTCTCATATGGTTATTAAAAGGGAGATTAAATTTATAAAAATTATCTTTTTAACTGTGGTAAGTTTAACTATTGTTAAGTTACTTTATGATCTATTCATTTTATCATAGTAAAATATATATTTTAATTTTTGCTTAATCTAAATTAAGATATAATCTTGGCAAAAATTTTCTCAAAGGCACTTTTCTATGAAAGATCTCTTTCTTTTTTCAAATTTGATCATCAATGATCATAGTTTCACATATCTTTTTCACATAATTTTAGTCGCAATCATTGTGCTAATTATCGCCAAAATGGCTACTAGCTCGATGCAGCTTGTGCCTCGTGGTACTCAGAATTTGCTTGAGGCATATCTAGAAGGTATTGTATCTATGGGGCGTGATGTTATGGGTAGCGATGAACTTGCTAGAAAGTATCTACCACTTGTAGCTACAATTGGTTTGATAGTTTTAACAAGCAATGTTATAGGTATAATACCAGGTTTTGAAGCTCCAAGCTCAAGTTTGAATTTAACTCTTTGTTTAGCACTTTGTGTATTTTTGTATTATAATTTTGAAGGTATTAGAACTCAAGGTGTGATTAAATATTTTGCTCACTTTATGGGACCAAATAAATTTCTAGCTCCATTAATGTTTCCTATAGAGATTGTATCTCATTTATCACGCATAGTTTCGCTATCATTTAGGCTTTTTGGTAATATAAAAGGTGATGATCTATTCTTAATGGTTGTTTTAAGTCTTGCTCCGTGGGTTGCCCCACTTCCTGCTTTTGCTTTGCTTACATTTATGGCACTACTACAAACTTTTATATTTATGATTTTGACATATGTATATTTAGCTGGTGCTGTAGTGGTATCTGAAGAGCACTGATTTTTGATATATATACTTAATTTTATTCTTGGTGCGTCATGGGCAATAGCTCTTGTTGGCGCACTGATTTTTATCTACTATTTTCATTTTTTTGGATTTTTTATTAGCGGTTTTGTTGGGGCTAGTTTTGGGCTAATTTTAGCTTTTATCACACATTTGTTAATAAAAATTTTAAGCTATGATAAAATATGCGATAAGCGATCCTAAATTCTACTCAAATTTTGATTACGCTTTTAATAATTTTAGTAGATTAAAAAGTGCTGATATGATACTTTTTAGAGATAAAATATCTAAAAATTATTATAAATTAGCTACTGATTTTATTAAATTCAAATCCGAAAATCTTAAATTTTTGGCTCAAAATGATATAAATTCGGCTTGTAAGCTTGGTTTTGATGGAATTCATTTTAGCTCAAATTTAATCCATCTTTTAAAAGATACACCACCAAATTTAATCAAAATTGCTAGCACTCACAATATCAAAGAGATAGAATTAGCCAGTCAATATGGTGCTGATTTTATCACATTTAGCCCGATCTTTTTCACACCAAATAAGGGTGAGCCAAAAGGCTTAGAGGTATTAAAAGAGGTTGTAAAAATCTCTAAAGCTAAGGTTATTGCCTTAGGTGGCATAATAAGCCAAGAGCAAATTGATAGTGTGGTTGATTGCGGTGCTGCTGGATTTGCCTCTATTCGCTATTTTACGCTAGATTGAGTGTGTTATTAATATTTAATTTTTTTTGTGCTAGAATATGCCATTTTATTAATATCAAAAGGTCAAATTTATGTTTGAAACAGTTATAGGATTAGAAGTTCATTGTCAGCTAAATACAAAAACTAAAATATTTTGCGGCTGCTCAACTAGCTTTGGAGAAGAGCCAAATACGCATGTTTGTCCTACTTGCCTAGCTCTACCAGGAGCGCTACCGGTGCTAAATTCTCAAGCGGTTAAAAAGGCTATTAGCTTTGGTAAAGCGATAAATGCAACTGTGAATAAAAAAAGCGTTTTTGATCGTAAAAACTACTTCTATCCAGACCTTCCTAAGGCGTATCAAATATCTCAATTTACAATACCAATTGTAGAAAATGGGGAGTTGATTATTAAAGTTGGCGATAAAAATAAAAAAATTGGCATTACTAGAGCTCACTTAGAAGAGGACGCTGGTAAGAATAGCCATGAGGGCAAGAGTAGTTTGGTAGATTTAAATCGTGCTGGAACTCCGCTTTTAGAGATTGTGAGCGAACCAGATATAAGAAGTAGCGATGAAGCAGTAGCTTACCTTAAAAAGCTCCATAGTATTTTAAGATTTTTAAATATTAGCGATGCAAATATGCAAGAAGGCTCTTTTAGATGCGATGTTAATGTTAGTATCAGACCAAAGGGCGATGATAAGCTATATACTAGGGTTGAGATTAAGAATTTAAATTCATTTAAATTTATCCAAAAAGCTATTGAGTATGAGGTTGAGCGTCAGTGTGAAGCGTGGGAAGATGGCAGGTATGATAGCGAGGTAGTCCAAGAGACAAGGCTATTTGATACTACCAAGCTTATTACAAAACCAATGAGAAGCAAAGAAGATAGCGCTGAGTATCGCTACTTTCCAGATCCAGATCTACTCCCTGTGATAATCCCAGATAGCTTGATGGCAGAGGCTAGTATCTTGCCTGAATTGCCAGATGAGAAAAAGGCTAGATATATGAGCGAATTTGGGATAAAAGAGAGCGATGCTGATGTGATAATTAGTAGCTATGAGATGGCTAAATATTTTGAAGATTTAATAGCTAGTGGTAACTCTGCTAAATTGTGTGTAACTTGGCTAAGCGTTGAGCTATTGGGTAGATTAAAAAATGGCTTAACAATCGAGACTTCACCAGTTAGCAGTGCTAAGCTATCAATACTATTAAATAGAATAGAAGATGGCACAATCTCTCAAAAAGCTGCTAAAGATGTGCTAGATGAGATTTTCATAAGTGATGAGAGCGTAGATAGCGTAATTGATCGCTTAGGATTAAAACAAGTAAGTGATGACTCAGCGATTATAGCTATTATCGATAGTGTTTTGGCCGCAAATAGTGATAAGGTAGCTGAGTATAAAAGTGGCAAGGATAAATTATTTGGATTTTTTGTCGGACAAGTGATGAAAGAGGGTAAGGGTGCTTTCAATCCAGCTAAAGTAAATGAGCTACTAAAGTCAAAGCTATGAAAATAGCAGTAATTGGTGCTGGGAAATGGGGTCAAGCTCTATACTCAGCACTTAAGATTAATAATGATTGTGTTATTTCATCTAGAACAAAGCGAGATATAGATGGATTTATAGGTTTATCAGAAGCTTTGAAGTATGATTATTTGCTTTTTAGTATCTCAACTCAGATGACAGATGAATTTCTAAGCTTAAATTTTAAATCAAATAATCAAAAAATATTGGTAGCCTCAAAGGGCATTGATATAATTAGCGGTAAATTTTTACATGAAATATATGCTAAATTTAGCAGTGGCGATAATCTAGCATTTCTTAGCGGCCCAAGCTTTGCTAGTGAGGTTATGCAAGGGTTGCCGTGTGCTCTTGTGATAAGTAGTCAAAATAAGGAGTTAGCTCAAATTTGGGCTAGTGCTTTTCCAAATTTTATTAAGCCTTATATTAGCAGTGATGTCATAGGTGCCGAGATTTGCGGTGCGTATAAAAATGTGATTGCTATAGCTGGGGGAGTGTGTGCTGGGCTTGGGCTTGGGCAGAATGCTAGGGCTAGTTTAATATCTAGAGGGCTAGTGGAGATGGCTAGATTTGGCGAGCATTTTGGGGCTAAAAGTGATACATTTTTAGGTCTTAGTGGAGCTGGAGATCTCTTTTTAAGCGCAAGTAGTGAGCTATCAAGAAATTATAGAGTAGGGCTTGGACTAGCTAAAGGAGAGAATTTAGATAGGATTTTA
This sequence comes from Campylobacter sp. RM19073, assembly GCF_024723495.1. Lineage (NCBI taxonomy): Bacteria > Pseudomonadati > Campylobacterota > Epsilonproteobacteria > Campylobacterales > Campylobacteraceae > Campylobacter > Campylobacter sp. RM19073. Next base: position 81,703 of record NZ_JANQCT010000001.1, read on the forward strand.
GATGAGATTGGCGAAGTAGCAGAAGGTGTAGCCACAGCAAGAGCTATAACGAAAATGGCGCAACAAAGGGTGATTTACACTCCAATTGCTAATCAAGTAGTTGATATGCTAGGCGGAAAAAATGCCAAAGAGGCTTTAAAGGATCTATTAAAAAGACAATGAGAAAGATTATTTTACTATTTATATTTACTATTTGTTTGTTTGGTAACTCAAGCGATAAAGAGCTTAGAAATATGATCGGTCAGATGATTATGGTGGGCTTTAGTGGTAGTAGCACTAATGATGAGTGGGTAAGACAGCTACGCTTAGATATTAAAAATGGTAGAATTGGCGGAGTTATGATACTAGCTAGGAATATTAGCAGCAAGCAAGGATTAAAAGAGCTAATAAGCTATCTAAACTCAGCCAGACCAAAACAGCCGCTATTTATCGCAATTGATGAAGAGGGTGGAGAAATTAGCAGATTTAATAAATTTAGCGATTTTGAGCACTTTCCATCAGCTTATAAGGTTGGAAATGAGCTAAATTTAAGTAGTGCAAATAAGCTATATAGCAAGATGGCAATGCAGTTAAAAAGTCTTGGGGTAAATATGAATTTTGCTCCGGTAGTTGATCTGCATAATGATATATCTCCTATAATTGGTCAAAGGCAAAGGGCATTTAGTAGTGATGCTAGCGAGGTTACTGCCTATGCAAGTGAGTTTATATCTGCATTTGATAATTACAGCGTTGCTAGTGTGTTAAAGCATTTTCCAGGCCATGGCAACGCAGCAGCTGATACTCATAAAACCAAAACTATTGTGGATAATTTTGATTTTGATGAGATTAGGCCATATTATGAGCTAATTAAACGCAAAAAGGCTAAATTTGTAATGGTTGGTCATATGATAATCCCAGTAATCGATGATACAAATCCAGCCACACTCTCTTATCAAGTTGTTACAAATTTATTAAAAGATAGTCTAGCTTTTGAAGGGGTTGTAATAAGTGATGATATGCTGATGAAAGCCCTTGGCGGGACTTTAGAAGAAAACGCCATAAAAGCTATAAAAGCTGGAGTAGATATAGTGCTTGTTAGTGAGTATTTTTATAATAAAACAAACTCCATAAAAGCAGTAAATGATGCGATTTTTAACGCAGTTAAGAGCGGTCAAATAGAGATGACTAGAATCGTAGATGCCTATAATCGCATAATTGCTCAAAAGGCTAGATTTTAGCCTTTATCTAGCCCAAGTCTATTAAACTCTGTTTTTAGGCTATTTTTTACCTTATCAGCAATCTCTTTGCCGTTTATAAAATTTAACTCCACAAAATCATCAACTCTACTAAGTAGATCAAAAAGCTTACTTTGCCACTTGGTGCTATCTTTGGAGTTCAAAGACTCTATAAACACAAGCTCTTTGCTAAAATCGCTTAAATTTTCTAAGATTTCATCTTTTTTATCTGGGTATAGTATGCCATTATCTAAGGCTATTTGACGCAATATATCTATTTGATTATCTATCTCACCGCAAAATTTAGAGTAGGCTAAATTTGGGTTTTCATCTTCTATTGTGATATTTTGCGTAACTTTATTTATCTGTTTGTATAGTATCACTCCTACGACCAAAACGGCCAATGCCATTATAATTAGATCATTTTGTCCCATTTTTTCTCCTTAAATTTGCCATCGCAGCAATAGCAAGGCTAATCCATATAAGCATAAAGCTAGTAAATTTATAAAAATCAAGAGTCTCATTATACATAAAAACTGCAATAATCATACTTAAAGTTGGACTTATATATTGTAAAAATCCAATTGTAGAAAGCTTTAGATATTTGGTGCTAGCATTAAATGTCAGTAGCGGTAAAATTGTGATAAAGCCGCTTAAAAATAGCATTACTCCATTAAAATTTAATCCAAATTCGCTACTTTGATTAATATATAAATATACCAAATATATTATGGCAAATGGCGATAAAATCATAGTTTCTATAAATAATCCTTCAAATGCTCTTACCCCAAGTCTTTTACGCAAAAGCCCGTATAGAGCAAATGATAGTGGTAGTATAATGGATATGAATGGAAGTCTGCCAAGAGCGTAAATTTGAATTGCGATAGCTATAAATACAATGAAAATTGATAGCTTTAAGGCTGGGCTAAGCTCCTCTTTTAATATAATAGCCCCAAGAAGTATCGAAAAAAGCGGATTTATAAAGTATCCAAGGCTAGTTGCTAAGATATCATTTTGATTGATTGCATAGATAAATATCCCCCAGTTACTAGCGATTAATACGCCAGTAACGGCTAGAGTTAGGGTTACTTTTTTGATTTTTGCTAATCTTTTGACGCTATTTAGCTTTTTGGTGATTATAAGCACAATTAGCAAAATCACAGATGACCATATAACTCTATGGGCTAAGACTTCAGTGGCACTAATGCCTTGGATAAATTTAAAAAATATAGGGAAAATCCCCCACATAATAAATGTAGCTAAAGCTAGGATAAACCCTTTTTGTGCCATTATTAGTGTAAATCGCCTATAAATTTAATAATTCTTGGATTGTTTTGTGCTTCAAAAAACTCTTTTGGCGGCTGTATTGTTACTATTTTACCATTTTCTAAAAATATAATCTTATCAGCAATATCTTTAGCAAATTTAAGTTCATGTGTTACTAAAATCATCGTTTGATGCTCATTGGCTAGCATTTTAAGCGTGGATAAAACTTCGCTTACTAGCTCTTTGTCAAGTGCGCTTGTAGGCTCATCAAGTAGCAAAATATCAGGCTTTAAAGCCATAGCTCTAGCTATTGCGACTCGTTGTTGCTGACCACCACTAAGTGAGCTTGGATAGGCGTTGGCTCTATCTTTTAGGCCAAATTTATTTAATAAATTTAAAGCAATCTCAATAGCCTTTTCTTTTGGCATTTTTTGGACACTGATTAGCCCTTGGGTGATATTTTGCGTAGCATTTAGATGGGCAAATAGATTATAAGATTGAAAGACCATCCCCATTTTGCGTCTTAAATTTAGGATCTCTTGCTTATTTGGATGCTTTTTAAAATCAATTTTTAAACTCCCATCGCTAAATTCCAAAATCCCGCTATCTGGTGCTTCAAGGTAGTTTAATGAGCGAAGAAGTGTTGTCTTGCCACTTCCGCTTGGGCCGATAATTGCTATTATTTCACCTTTTTTGATATCAAAACTGATATTTGATAAGATGGTGTGAGAGGCTATTTGTTTATTAATATCTTTTATTTGTAGCATATTTTCCTCTTATAAATGCTTACTAAATTTAGCTTCAAGGCGTGTTTGGATATACCCAAGTCCGATACATATAACCCAATATATCAAAGCAGCTTGAGAGTATACTCTTAGGAATTCATAATTTTGTGAGGCTATAGTTTGAGCTTGTCGAAATAGCTCAGCTACCAAAACCACTGAAGCTAAAGATGTATCTTTAATAAGCGCTATAAAGGTATTAGATAGAGTTGGTAAGGCTATTTTAAGGGCTTGCGGTGCTATAATTTTAATAAAAGTATCGCTATTAGTTAGTCCAATGCTCCAACCAGCCTCCCATTGGCCCTTTGGTACTGCTAATATACTAGCTCTGATAGTTTCGCTACTATACGCACCAATGCTAAGGCTAAAAGCGATTATAGCGCTAATAAATGGATTTAGCGTTACGCCGATATTTGGCAAACCATAAAAAATTATAAATAGCTGAACCAAAAGCGGAGTTCCTCTGATTATAGATACATAGAATTGAGAGAGTAATTTAAGCAAATTTGATATTGCATTTTTGCTGTGATTAATGCGAATTAGTGCGACAATCACCCCTATAGCTATACCACAAATAAAAGATATAACGCTAAGGGGAATCGTATATAAGATCGCCCCTTTAAGCATAGGTATAAAAGCTTCAATATAGCTATTCACTAACATCCATTCCAAAATATTTTTCTGAAATTTGTTTTAGAGTGCCATCTTTTTTCATAGATTCTAAGGCTTTGTTGATTCTATCTCTTTGTTCTGTTAGCTCTTTTTTAAACAAAAAGACACTTCTAGTGCCATCGCCTGTATCAAATGCGATTTTAATATTTTTATCGCCTGTTGTTTTTAAGTAGTGTAAAATCGCTAATTTATCATTCATAGTAGCGTCAGCTCTACCTTGGCTTACAGCTTTAATGGCGGGTGCTAAGCCATCAACTAAGATTATATTTGCTCCATTTTTGATAGCAGTTTCATAGTAGTTGCTTCCCATTGATTGGGCGATATTTTTGCCTTTTATATCATTTAGCGAGTTTATGCTATTATCATCAGCCCTTACTGCTATAGCTGCTGAAGTAACTATATATGGATCGCTAAGTGTGTAAAGCTCAGCTCTTTTTGGGTCAGCATCGCTAATTTGATTAGCTATCATATCAAAGCGATTTGAGTTTAACCCTGAGAATATCGCATCCCAGTTTGTCTCATGAAATTCGATCTCAAATCCAGCTCTTTTGGCTGCTTCAGCTATTACTTCAACATCATAACCTACCAATTTACCGCTTTCATCGTGATATGAAAATGGATTATATGTGCCTTCTGTAGCGACTCTTAATTTATCCTTTACGCTCTTATCTCCAGAACAACCAATAAAGATAAAAGCCATAAATAAAATAGCAAAGATATTTCTCATTTTTTTCCTTTAAATTTGATTTTTTCTTATATGTTTTGTATATGCGTGTATATACTCATAGCCTGAATATAGCGTGATGGCTACAGCAATCCATAATAAAATCTCGCCACCCCACCACTGCATAGATAAAAATCCTATAGCGACCATTTGCATAATAGTCTTAATCTTACCAGCTATGGAGGCACTCACATCGATATTTTCACTAGCCATAACAACCCTAAATCCAGTGATAAAAAACTCCCTAACAAGTATGATATACACAGCCCAAGCATTAGCTCTATCTATAATCATTAGTCCCAAAAATGCTGCTAAAATCAGCATCTTATCAGCTAATGGATCCAAGATAGCACCTAGCTTTGTCTTTTGATTCCAGCTTCTAGCTATATAGCCATCAAAAAAATCAGTAATACTAGCTACTACAAAAGTTAAAGCACAGAAGTAGTTAAGCCAACTAATATCTATATAACTACTGCTATTTTTGATTTTTAATAGCAAAAAGAACATTAATGGCGCTAAAAGTATGCGAAATATGGCTAGAGAATTTGGTAAATTTATCATTTAAATGTAGTGCCACCATCAATTATAAATGTATGTCCAGTTACCCAACTAGCCTTTGAGCTACATAAAAATAGACAAGCCCCAGCTAAATCTGTAGGCTGCCCCATACGGCCAAGTGGGCTTAGTGCAGCTGTAGCGTCTCTTACCTCTTCATAGTTTGTAAAAGCCCTTAGTGCATCTGTTTCTATCGGACCTCCACTTACTACATTAACTCTAATATTATGCTCTCCAAGCTCAGTTGCGGCGTATCTTGCCATAGCTTCTACTGCGGCTTTTGCTGTGCCGTGCCCGCTATAGTGTTCGATATAGACTAGATTGCCAGTTGAGCTTAGGCTGATTATGCTACCACCGCCTACTTTTTGCATTCTTTTAGCCGCCTCTTGGGAGCCTACTACAAAGGCATTAACCGTAGCGGTAAATATATTATTTATTCCACGAGGTTTGAGCTTCATAAATTTAGTATATCCACCAGCTACAGCACGCCCTGAAATAATCGCATTTGATATGAAAAAATCAATCCTATCAAAATCCTTATCAATCTCTAAAAATAGCTCTTTATAAGTTTCAGGCTCAAGGATATTTAAAGCATAAGCTCTAGCTTTTATCCCAAATTCTTTCTCTAATTCCAAAGCTTGATTTTTAGCCATCTCTTCATTTGAATTATAGGTAAAAGCGATATTTGAACCGCATTTAGCAAATTCAAGCACAATTGCCCTACCAATCCCTCTTGTACCGCCACTAATAACTAATGTTTTGCCTTTAAATTCATCATGATAACAATTCATTAAAATCCTTTTATATCATAAGTTTTCATTACTAATTCTATTTTTTTAAGGTTTTGCTCGCTTGGGGCAACCAGCGGAAGTCTATACTCTAATGTGTCTATTAGCCCAGCAATATACATAGCTGCTTTAATAGGTATCGGATTTGACTCACAAAATAGAATTTTATTAATATTATATAGCTTATCATTAATCTCTTTTGCTTTTAAAAATTCATTTTGTAATGCGTATCTAGTAAGTGCAGATATTTGATCTGGTAATAAATTTGAAGTAACAGATATTACGCCTTTTCCGCCATTGCTAAGCACTGGATAATTTATAGCATCATCGCCGCTTAATAGATATATTTTTGGCTCATGAGCTAATATATCAACGCATCTTTCTATATTTCCACTTGCCTCTTTAACTCCATAAATATTATCACAATCATTAAATAGTCTTATAATTGTCTCTGGCAATATATCACATCCTGTTCTAGATGGGACATTATATAATAAGATTGGTATATCTACTGATTTGGATATGGCTTTGTAGTGTTGATACAATCCTTCTTGAGTTGGTTTATTATAGTATGGAGCTACTGATAATATCCCATCAGCACCGCATTTTTGGGCAAATTCAGCTAGACCTATAGCTTCGTGCGTGGCGTTACTTCCTGCACCGGCTAATACCTTGACATTGCTACCTTTACACGCATTTACGGCTATTTCGATACAAATTCTATGCTCATCATGGGTTAAAGTAGCACTCTCTCCAGTAGTTCCTACAGGCACAACTGCGTCAATGCCATTTTTAATCTGTCTTTTAATGAGTTTTTCATAGCAATTTTCATCTATTTTACCATTTTTAAAAGGCGTTACTAAGGCCGTCATTGCCCCATAAATACTCTTTTTCATTTGGTTCCTTTTAATATAATTGTAGTTGATTTATCTTTATTAAAATATCTATTTGCGCAATCTTTAATATCTTGCGTTGTAAGTGCATTTGTCATATCTGAAAGCTGCCAAAGTGTCTCTATATCGCCTTTTGCTATGTAGCTTCCATATAGACTTGCAAGTTTACTAGCACTACTTAGCGAGTAGATAAAGTTGCTTTTTAAGCAATTTTTTATCTTAGTTAGCTCATCAGCTTTTATATCGCTATTTTTTAGCTCTTTTATTAGTTTTAAAATCTCTTTTTTAACATTTTTGGCTTTTACGCCTGGATTACAAATAGCAATTATAATAAATAAATTCTCATCAATGCTATCCATAGGATAAGCGTAAATTTGATTTACTAAATTTAATTCATCTATTAAGACTCTTTCAAAAAGGGAGCTTTTGCCGCTTGATAGATATTCGCTAATAGCACTTAATGCGGTTTGATCTTTATGATTAAATGGTGGAATTTTGTAGGCTATGGCTATCATTTCTACATCGCTTTGCTTGCGGATTACTAGAGATTTTTCGCCATTTTGTTCTGGTTCTACGCAGTGTAAAGCAGGGATTTGACAGCGGTTTTTTATACCTTCAAAGTGCTTTTTGCCTAGATTAAAGGCGCTCTCTTTATCGATATCACCAGTAATCATCAAAAAAGCATTTTTAGGCTGGTAGTATATAGACCAAAAATTGCGAATATCATCTATAGTCCAATTTTGTATATCATTTATAAAGCCAATTGGAGTCCAGTGATATGGATGATAGATAAAAGCGTGATTAAATAGCCTAAAATAGAGCATTCCAGTTGGATTATTATCCGTTCGCCATCTACGCTCTTCTAAAACCACATCACGCTCAGGCAAAAACTCATCTTCTCTAAGGCTTAAATTTGACATAATATCAGCATAAAGCTCTAGTGAAGTATCAAGATTTTGGCTTGAGCATTTGATGAAATAGTGGGTAAAATCAAATCCAGTGCTAGCATTATTTACCCCACCAAAACCCTTTACTATTTGGTCAAATTCCCCAGCCTTTTTATTGTCTGTGCTTTTGAAATTTAGGTGCTCTAGCATGTGTGCGATCCCGCTTTTACCCATTGTTTCGTTTCTAGAGCCAACCTTATAATATAGATCTATACTAATAACATTTGAGCCTAAATTTAGTGGAGTGTGATATATCTCAAATCCATTCTCAAGGGTAATTTTGCTAAATTGTGGTAGCATTTATCTCCTTATATCTACGCCAACTGCTTGGGAAATACTCTCATATCCTTCGCTTAGGGCTAAATTTAATATTTGATTGTTTATATTTTTACAGATACTAGGGCCTTCATAGATAAAACTAGTGTATATCTGTATTAAATTCGCACCCATTTTAATGCGTTCATAAGCCTCATCTGCGCTATCAATCCCACCGCAGCTAATTAAAATAGCTTTGCCAAAAAGCTCTTTGGCAACCTCTTTAAACAGCTCTTTACTCTTATTTTTTATAAGTTGTCCGCTCAAACCGCCAAAATCTTTTGCCTTAGGAGTAAGTGAGTAATCTACGCTTGTATTGTTGATTATAAGCCCTTTAAATCCAGAATTTGCAGCAGTTAAACAAAGCGATATAGCTGAGTCTATACTCATATCTGGGGCGATTTTTAAGATTAATGGCTTTTTGGTTAAGCCGTTTAAAGTAGTAGATAATTCACCTATAAAAGATTCGCTTTGTAAATCTCTTAAATTTGGGGTATTTGGCGAGCTTATATTGATTACAAAGGCATCACAGCAACTATCAAGCCCTTTAACTAAAGTCTCATAATCCTGAATAGCCATTTCATTTGGGGTGATCTTGTTTTTACCTATATTGGCAATTAATGGAATGCTAGAAGGGTATAATTTCGTGGCTCTAGCTTTAATCTTATCTAGCCCATCATTATTAAATCCCATAGCGTTTTGAATGCTTTTTTCTTCTATTAATCGAAATAGTCTTGGCTTTGGGTTGCCAATTTGCGGTTTTGGAGTCAAAGTCCCATACTCTAAAAATCCAAATCCCATCGCAGATAGCGGTAATATCATAGTTGCATTCTTATCAAATCCACCAGCAAGACCAATAGGATTTAAGAAATTTAATCCAAAAATATTTTGCGATAATTTAGTATCAATAAAGCAAAAATTATTCACCAAATAGTCGCTCACAAATGGAATTTTTACAGATACACGCATAGCTAATTCAGCTATTTTATGGGCATTTTCTGGGTTTAGTTTAAATAAAATTTTTTTAATATCGCCATAATCCATTATATTCCTTTAAAATCAGCAATTTTAGCTAAAATTTGCTTAAATTTGCTTATAATTTAAATAAATTTAATGATATTTTGGATATGTGTGAATATAATAAAATTATAAATTCAAGGTGCTAAAGTGGTAAATTACTTAAATTTTAATTTAAAACATATATTAGTTGTGGTAAGAGTTGCTTTATATCTTTAAATACCGAAATTTTAAAACAATTTATATAATATTCATTTATAATAATTATAATTTAATCAGCGATGAAAAATCAAAAATAAGGATATAAAACACAATGAATAGAAGAAATTTCTTAAAATTAAATCTCTTAGGTTTAGCAGGTGTAGCTTATGCAAATCCTCATATGGGGCATGACATGATGGATCATGACATGATGGGGCATATGGGGCATGACATGATGGACCATGACATGATGGGCCATGATATGGATAAAATGCCAATGAATAGAGAGATTGATACCTCTTTTATCCAATTTGCTCAAAAAGATTTAAAGCTTTTAGACCAGAAATATTTCCCTAAAGGAGAAGCTTTAAAAGCTCTGCCTGTGCTTAAAAATGAAAGCAAGGAAAAAAATGTTTTTCGTGCGACAATAGAGGTAAAAGAGAGTCAAATCGAAGTGATTAAGGGCAAAAAAACAAAATTTTATACCTATAATGGCTCAATACCAGCTCCAAAAATAGAGGTTTATGAAGGGGATAAAGTTGAAATTTTAGTTAAAAATAAACTCAAAGAACCGACAACCATACATTGGCACGGACTTCTTGTGCCGCCTAATCAAGATGGAAATCCACACGATGCTATTTTAGCAGGTGAAGAGAGGATTTATCATTTTACAATACCACAAAATAGTGCTGGTACTTACTGGTATCATCCTCATCCGCATTTTATTGCTTCAAAACAAGTTTTTATGGGTTTAGCTGGATGTTTTGTAGTCAAGGCTAAAAAAGATGCTCTTAGCCATCTTAAAGAAAAAGATCTTATGATTACTGATTTGCGTCTTGATGAAAACGCTCAAATTCCACACAATACCTTAATCGATTGGCTTAATGGTAGAGAAGGTGAGTTTGTGCTTATTAATGGACAATACCAACCTAAAATCAAACTCGCAAGCAATGAACGCATACGCATTTATAATATGAGTGCAGCTAGATACTTAAATTTACGCATACAAGGGGCACAATTTATACTTGTTGGAACTGATGGAGGGCTTATAGAAAAACCGATTTTTAAAGATGAAATTTTCTTAAGCCCTGCTTCACGCGTAGAAGTTTTAATCGATGCGACAAAAGATGGAGAATTCAAGCTTGAAAGTGGCTATTACGATAGAGATAAAATGATGGTAAAAGAAGAGCCAAATACTCTTTTCTTAGCTGATATTTCTTTTAAAAAAGAAAAATTACAACTACCAAAAACATTAAGAACCTTTAAGCCTTTAGAAGAACCAAAAGATTTTAAAGAAGTCATAATGAGCGAAGATCATATGCAAATGAATGGCTTAATGAATAAAAATGAAGAAGAGTTAAGAATTGCACTAGCTTCTATGTTTTTAATCAATGGGAAAAGCTTTGATTTAAATGGTGTTGATTTACATTCTAAAGTAGGAGTGGTAGAAGAGTGGATAGTGATTAATAAATCACATATGGACCATCCTTTTCATATACATGGCACACAATTTGAGCTTATCTCATCAAAATTAAATGGTAAGGTTAAAAAAGCAGAATTTAGAGCCCTAAGAGATACTATTAATGTGCGTCCTAATGAAGAAGTAAGACTAAGAATGAAGCAAGATTTTATAGGTCATAGAATGTATCATTGTCATATTTTAGAACATGAAGATTTGGGTATGATGGGAAATTTAGAAGTGAAGGAATAAAATGGTAGAAGCTTAAATTTGCTTAGAAAAACAAAATATAGATATGATTTTATTATGCTATAGGTGGTTATACTAGCCATTTATAGCTTAAATTTGCTTATAATTTAAATAAATTTAATGATATTTTATGCTGCGTTAGATATAATCAAAATTATAAATTTAAGGTGTTAAAATGGCATATCAAGAGAAAAAATGGCAAAATTTCTATGAAAGAGCATGGGCTATAAGGGCTGAGTTTATGAGTAAATTTATAAGTGGGGGGGGGTATAACGCTTTACAAGTAATTTCAGAGTTGGAGAAAAGGGAGCGACATTATACCCTTGCAGTTAATGATAATGGCGATTATGAATGGCGAAAAAAAGAGAGCCAGAGCGAGAAATTTAATTTTGTAGATATTCCGTATTATGGTGTAACTTCCCTAAATGGTATGACTATTTTAGTCCCATATTATACTAAAACAAGCTTTATTGATTTTATTATCGATGCTTTGTCATTTGATGAGTATGATAGTGTAATCGAGCTTGGGTGCGGATATGGTAGAAATTTATTTAAGATATTTTATAATGGCGGTGGGATAAATTTAAGATATTTTGGTGGCGAATTTACTAATAGTGGTGTAGAGATGGCTAGAAAATTAGCAGATATTGAGCCTAAGATGAAGGCTGAGTTTTTCCATTTTAACCACTTAAAGCCTAAATTTGATAAGAATTTGGATTTTGGTAAGCGTGTTTTAGTCTTTACATCTCATACGATTGAGCAGGTTAAAGAGATTCCAGATAATTGGTTTAAATCTGTAACAAGTATCGCTCCATTTGTGAGATGTATTCACGCTGAACCATTTGGGTTTCAAATTCAAAATTTAGGCGAAGCTAGTAAAAATCATAAAGAGTATTTTCTTAAAAATGGCTGGAATTTAAATTTTGCTAAAACTTTGAAAAAAGCTAATCAAAATGGAGATATAATCATTGAAGATGCTTTATTAGAATATAGTTGTGGTACTGACCCATTTAATCCAACTTCGATTGCTGTGTGGAGATCGGTTTAAAAAAGTATAATCTATATTTATAAGGCGTTCGCTAGTTTTGGTAGCTAGTGAGTATTATCTAGTGGATTGCTCCTAGTTTTAGCCTTTGGTATATTTGACACTGGCTTTCTAACTCTTTATCTGTGCCAAATCCTACGATTTTACCAGAGCTAATAACCGCTATTTTATCAGCATTTTTGATGGTTGATAGTCTATGGGCTATTACTATTACTATCTTTTCTTGACCTAAGTTTTCTATGGCTTTGGTTATCTCTTGTTCGCTTTCATTATCTAATGCGCTTGTTGCCTCATCAAAAATTAAAATTTGAGGATTATGGTATAAAGCCCTTGCGATAGCAATTCTCTGTCTTTGACCGCCACTTAGATTAGCCCCATACTCACTAAGCATTGTATGTATGCCACTATCTAGCTTTTGGACAAAATCATATGCGTTTGCCATTTTAAGTGCATTTATAACCTTATTATCATCTAAAGGCGCTCCATAAGCGACATTAGCAGCGATTGTATCATTAAATATATATACTCTTTGAGTTACTAGGCCTATATTTTCTCTTAAGCCTTTAAGTTTAAATTCACTTATATCATTTTCATTTATTAGTATTGTTCCTAAGTCTGGATCATAAAATCTCATTAAGAGATTTATAAGTGTGCTTTTACCGCCACCGCTACTTCCTACTAGGGCTATCATTTGACCTTTATATACTTTAAGGTTGATGCCATTTAATGCTACCTTATCTCCATAGCTAAATTTGAGATCTTGGATTGTGATTGAATTTACTTTATGCGGGAAGTCAAGCTTGCCATCAACTATATTTGGGCTCATATCAAGTAGCTCAAATGTCCTTTGACTAGCTACTATAGCATCTTGCATTTGATTGTATATAGAAGTTAGCCTTTTAATTGGCGTATATAGCATAAATAGTGCTGTAAGAAAGCTAAAGAAGCTCCCAACTGTGATCTCTCCATTTATAACTTGTTGGCCGCCTATTATAATAGTAATGGCAATGCCAATAGAGCCTAGCGTCTCCATCATCGGACTTACTAGGGTATTTACCTTGACGGATTTTAAATTTAATTTAAAGATTTTATCGTTTTGAGTGTCAAATTTCTCTAGCTCCTTACCTTGTGCGTTACTAGCTTTTATGATCTCAATATTAGCAAATATCTGACTTAAAACAGAGGTTATATCGCCTGAGGTTTCTTGTGAAGTTCGGCTTATCTTTCTCATCTTTTTAGCCAGTCTTGAGAGTGGATAGAGTGCTGCTGGCAAGACTATTAGAGAAAATAGTGCTAGGGTAGGGCTTTGATAAATCACCACACAAAGCAAACCAATAATAGTTACAAACTCACGCACTAGCTCTGGGATTAAATTTGATACTATAGAGCGAATTCTCTCTATATCGCTCATAATCCTACTCATAAGCTCTCCACTTCTATATTTATGAAAAAAGCTCATATCAAGGGTTAATATATTTGCTAGTTGATTGTGTCTAAAGCGTCTTACTATATCTTGTCCGATATAGGCTGTGAAATATACTTGTAAGTAGATCCCAAGGCTCTTTATAAAGTATATCCCAATAATCGCATATGGAAGCAAATATAGTAAATTTTCATCTTTTTGGATAAAGATATAATCTAGCACAGGCTTAACAAGCCAAGCTGATACCGCAGTCCCAACACTAGCCATAATCATTCCGATAATAGCTATGATAAATTGTGGTATATACTCCTTATAATATGATTTAAATCGTCTAAAAACCTCTGCTATTCCGTCCATATTTTCTCCCATTTTACTCCATTTGGCGTATCCATTATAGCCACGCCAAGGCTATTTAATTCATCTCTTATCAAATCAGCTTTTTTATAATCCTTAGCCGATTTAGCCTCATCTCTAGCTTTTATTAAATTCATAATTCTCTCTTTTTGCGTTTCATCAAATCCATATTGAAACCACTCAAATTCATCTTGATATAATATCCCAAGAGTATCTTTGATAAAATTTAGATTAGCCATAATTGTGGATTTTAAGGCTTTATTTTTTGGCTCTTTATCTAGATTTGTGTTGGCTTGATTTACCATTTCATCAATTTTAGCTAGAGCCACCGAGATATTTAAATCATCGCTTAAAGCATCTAAAATAGAGTTTTTAAACTCCCCTTTAGCCTCATTAGCTTCAACCCCACTTAATCGCTTTTTAAGCCTATAAATTTTATCAAGACGCTTTTTGCTAGAGAGTAGATCAGCTATATCGTAGTTGAAATTTGCTCTATAATGGCTACTCATTAAATAAAATCTCACCGCCTCGCCTGGAGCAATATCTAACGCATCTTTTATGAAAAATGAGTTACCTAAGCTCTTACTCATCTTCTCATTATCTACTTGTATAAATCCATTATGCATCCAGTGCTTAGCCAACTCTTTATGATATGCACACCTACATTGTGCGGCTTCATTTTCGTGGTGCGGAAAGAGCAGATCAGCCCCACCAGCGTGAATATCAATAGTCTTACCAAATATATTTGAAATCATCGCTACACACTCTGTATGCCAGCCAGGACGCCCCTTGCCAAATGGACTATCATACCAATTCTCATCAAATTTCCATAAAACAAAATCTTTTTCACTTCTTTTGGAGTTGTTGCTTTTTACTCTAGCGATGAGATTTTCATCTTTTCTACCGCTTAAGCTTAAATATTTTTCATCTTTGCTAGTATCAAAGTAAATTCCATCTTCAAGCTTATATGTTACTCCATTTTGCTCTAGCTTTAAGATATAATCTATAATAGAGTTTAAATAACAAGTAGCCTTAGGCTCTATATCAGCGTTTAATACATTTAGGGCTTTCATATCACTAATGTATCTATCTATATAATGTGTTGTGATCTGCTCTAAAGTTTGATTAGTTGATTGCATTTTGGCTAAAATTTTATCATCTATATCAGTGAAATTTTTAACAAATTTAACTCTATATCCAAGCGCTATCAAAACCCGCCTAAGAAGATCAAAGCTAATGCTAGATTTAGCATGACCTAGATGAGCATCATCATATACAGTTGGGCCACATACATATATATTTATCTCATTGCTATTTAGTGGTTTTAACTCAATTTTTTGCTTTAATGCTGTATCATAAATTTGCATATATAAACTCCCTTAACTCTACTAATAAATAGCCAAAAATTATAACTAAAATTATGGTAATTAAATTTATCCTACTAAGGCTTATATCTAAAAATTGCTTAATACCAAATATAAAAATTGAATATCCTAGCAAAAATACTCCGCTAATAGTGCTAGCTAAAGCTAATCCACTAGCACCAAGAGGCTTAAATAAGATTAGGCATAAAATTGTGTTGATAAATAGTGAGTATATGGCGATTTTGGCTGCGATTTTTTGTTGCATTTTGGCATATAGCCAAAGCGAAAATAGCTTATAAAGTCCAAAAGGTAAAAGCCCAAGTATATACATTTGTAAAACCTTAGCCGATTCTATGGTATTTTGCGAATTAAACTCCCCTCTTTGAAATAGCAGCCAGATAATCTCTTTAGATAAAATATATCCGCCAATTGTAGAAAATATAAGCAAGAAAAATAATAAATTAAAGCTTTTTTTAAGTAAATTTATAGCCGTTTCATCACTATTTATCTTAATGGCTTTTGAAATTTTAGGGAAAATCGCAGTTGATAAAGCAATGGCAAATAGTGCTAATGGCAGTTGAAAAATTCTATTAGCATAATATAGGTAGCTTATGGCTCCAGTAGCTAAGAAACTAGCGATAAATGTGGAGATAAAATCGCTTAATTGATTTGCGCTACTACCAATTATCCCGTGAGTAAAATTTTGCCAAAAACCCTTAGCTTTAGCTCTTTTGCCTTTTATAAACTTAGCCATTCCAAGGGTTAATAATCGAAGTAAATTTAGCCTTTTAAGTGCGATAATATGGGATAAAACTTGGATAAATCCACCAACTACAACGCCCCAGCTAAGGTATAAGGCTGCGCTTTGCTGATCTAGATTATTAGCTAAAAATAGAGCCGTTATCATAGAGAAATTTAAAAATGCCGTGCTAAAAGCAGTAGTGGCAAAGTGATTTTTGTATTGTAATAGTGCTGATAGTAAGGTAACTATAAAAATAGCCAAAAGATACCAAAAATTAATCCGCACCAAAGGCACAGCAAGAGCTATAATCTCATCGCTAAATCCATAAGCCAAAGCCTTTGTAACAAGCGGAGCAAAAAGCATAACTATCAAGCTTAGAATTAGCATAGCAATGGTAAGTTTGATTAAAATTTCAGTAGCAAATAACCCTTTTTTACTTACCTTAACTAAATTTGGCATAAAAGCTTGAGAAAATGCCCCTTCGCCAAAGAGTCTGCGAAAGAGATTAGGTAGCTTAAACGCTACAAAAAATATATCGCTCCAAATGCTTGCACCAAGAGCATTTGCTGTCATTAAATCTCTGATAAATCCAAGCACCCTAGAGCATAAAATTCCAATACTATTTGTAAAAAAATGTCTAAGCAAATATCTATTTTCCTAAATTTAATTTTACTATAAATTTATAATTAAAATAAGCAAAATGGCACCTTGATAAATGCCTAAGATTTATCACTATAATTAAATGAAAATATCCATATAAAAGCTATTTATAAATGCTTATTAATTTATCTTAAAATATTAAAAATAAGTTGATATTATACTCTAAAAAAAGTTAATATTAATATATTTTTTAGTAGAATATCTGAATTTAAATTCTCAAAGGAGCAAAGGTGTTATTTACCAAAGCTAGTGAATATGCTATGCTATCATTAATATTATTATCGCAAGCAAACTATCCAAAAGATGTAGATACTATATCATCAGAGCTTGGAATTTCAAAAAGTTTTTTAGCTAAAATCTTACAAAATTTAGCAAAAGCTGGGATATTAAACTCTTTTAAGGGGGCAAATGGCGGATTTGTTTTAGCTGATAAGCCATCAAATTTGACTATTAAACATATTTTAGAGAGTGCAGAAAAGCGTAAAGTAAATGTATTTGAGTGTGCAAATTCTAGATGCGATTGCCCTAGCAATAAAGGAGATGGGTGCCAAATTTGGCCTATATTTAACGACTTGCAAGGTCGAGTTGATAACTTTTTAGACCAGATAACATTAGCTGATATTATGAAGAAATAGTTTGGCTAAACGCAATATTTTAACCATGGTGGCGCCATTTTTAGCGCCAGTTATAAAGGCTAAGAGTCTAACTGTAGTTTTTGTCATTATAGCTATTTTGGCTATTATCATTGTGCCTTTACCTAGTGGGGTGCTTGATTTTTTCTTAGCTCTATCCATAGCTATATCTGTGCTTATAATATTAATCTCTATTTATGTACCCAAACCAACAGATCTTAGCACATTTCCTACTTTAGTTTTGATAGTTACTCTATTTAGATTAGCACTTAATATAGCAACTACTAGAATGATTTTAAGCGAAGGTCATAACGGACCAGAGGCTGTAAGTGATATTATCGCTAGTTTTGGTAAATTCGTAGTTGGTGGCAACTATGTAATTGGCGTGATTGTCTTTTGTATTTTGGTGCTTATAAATTTTATGGTTGTAACTAAAGGCTCAACCCGTGTAAGTGAAGTTCAAGCTAGATTTACCCTAGATGCGATGCCAGGAAAGCAGATGGCTATTGATGCGGATTTAAATGCGGGGTTGATAGATGAGCAAGCAGCTAAGCAAAGGCGTCAAGATATAATATCTGAAGCGAATTTTTATGGAGCAATGGATGGTTCATCTAAATTTATAAAAGGTGACGCTGTAGCTGGTATTATCATTACAATTATTAATATTATTGGTGGGTTTTTGATTGGTGCTTTTGAGCATGATATGGCTATCAAAGATGCCGCTTCTACATATACTATTCTTACAATTGGAGATGGATTGGTAAGCCAAATTCCAGGTCTTATCACATCAACTGCAACGGCTATTATTATAACTAGAGCTAGCAAGGATGAGGATAATTTTGCCGAAGGGGTCGTATCCCAGCTACTTGGCGAGTATAAAACGCTTTTGATAGTTGGTTTTATACTTTTTATGTTTGCTTTAGTTCCAGGCCTTCCGACGCTATCGCTTGGATTTATGGGGCTTTTATTTTTAGGAATTGGCTTTATTTTAAAGCAGATAGAAGATGGCAAAATCGATTTTAGTGCGATTAAAAGTGATAAAAATAGCCCCCAATCATCAGACGCTACAGGTAAATCCACTCAAGCATCTACAAGCAAACTTCCTAAAAAAAGCGAAGAAGAGATCGCTATGGAAGAGCAAGCTAAGATTGATGATATTTTAAAAATTGAAATTTTAGAGCTTGATTTAGGCTATGGGCTTTTAAAGCTTGCCGATGGTGATTTGATAGAGAGAATTCGTGCTATGAGGCGAAATATGGCTACAATGCTAGGATTTTTAATGCCTAAAATTAGATTAAGAGATAATATCTTGCTTGGACCAAATGAGTATAAATTTAAGTTAAAAGGCGTAGTAATAGGCTCTGGCGTGGTTTATCCTGATAAGTGCTTAGCTATGGATAGCGGATATGTGAGTGCTGATATTGATGGCATTGCGGTAAAAGACCCAGCTTTTGGGCTTGATGCTTTGTGGATTGATCAAAATTATAAAGAAGATGCGATATTAAGCGGATATACAGTCGCTGATGCGGCTAGTGTTATATCTACTCACATGAGCGAATTAGTCAAGCAAAATGCGAGTGAATTATTAACCAAGCAAGAGGTTCAAAATATCCTTGATAAGGTAAAATCAGAATACTCTGTAGTGGTTGATGATACGCTAAAAGTAGTTGGTGTGGGAGTTATACAAAAGGTATTAAGAGCTTTGCTTAAAGATAATATCCCTATTAAAGATATGCTTAGCATACTTGAGGCAATTAGCGATGTGGCTGAAGTTAGCAAGAATTTAGATATGATAATTGAGCATGTTCGAGCAGCCCTAGCAAGGGTGATAACTTCTATGTATGTTGATGAGAATGGTCAGTTAAATTTTTATATCCTAGAAGCCTCAGCCCAGCAAAAGCTAATAGACAGCCTAAGCTATAAAGATGGTGCATACACTATGATGATAAATGTAGCACAAACTTCAGCCATAGTAAGCGCATTAAGAGCAAAAAGAGAGAATCGCCCTATAAGCGAACAAGGCGATATGGTGCTTTGCGTTGAGCCTAGTATTCGTAAATTTATAGATAGTATAGTGCAGAATTTCTCAATCGATATTGCTGTGCTTAGCTTTGCTGAAATTGCACCAAACACGCAGTTTGAGACACTTGGGACTATAGAGATACCAGAACTTTAATAAAGGAATAAAATGAAAATTTATCATCTTAGTCATACTGATTTAGATGGATACTCTTGTCAGTTTGTTAGTAATTTTTATCTTAAAAATATTGAATTTTATAACTCAAATTATGGAAAAGAGATTGATAAAAAAATGTCGCATATCATCTCTAAAATTGGTAATGATAAGGCTGTTATTTTAATTACAGATTTAAATTTAACCAAAACTCAATGCCAAAGCTACGAAGAGCAACTCAAAGATAAAAATGTTAAGTTAATTTTATTAGACCATCATCAAACTGGTGCTGAGTGCTCACAGATATTTCCTTGGTACTATCTTGATAACTCTAGGAGTGCTACTAAAATTTGTTATGATTTTTTTAGTGCGATGTTTGGGGCTGATGAGAGGCTAGAGGCGTATTGTAATGTGGTAAATGCGGTGGATATTTGGCTAAAAAATGATCCAAATTTTGAGCTTGGTAAGGTCTGTATGGGGGCAATTGCTGGAGCTAAGGAGATAAATAAGGTTATGTTTGAAAAGGAGCATATAGAGTATATCTTCTATCTTATTAAAAATTTTTGCGAATTCTTAAGCTTAAATAACGCCCATATCGAGCTTGATAATAGACTTCATGGAATTAAAAAAGAGTTTTTTTACCTTAAAAATGATGATACTCTAAGCAATCTAAATTCAAATTATCTAGTTAGGCATCTTACTTCAAATAGTGATAAATTTAGCATTGATTATCGTGGGAGTAGGGGAATTCTAACCTATAATATAGGGAGTGCTAGCGTGATTGGAAATGACTTTTTAGTAGCAAATCCTGAGTTTAAATTTTTCATTGATATAACTAGTAAAAAGAGTATGAGTTTTAGATCAAATGGGGATTTTGATGTAAGCCAAATGGCAAAAGAGCTTTGTGATGGAGGTGGGCATAAAAATGCTAGTGGTGGGTTTTTTGCTGGATTTGTAGATAGTTATAATTATGATGAGATAAAATCACAAGTGGTAAATTTGATTAATAAAAAAACAGGAGAGCAATAATGAAAAATTATGAAAATGATGTGACTTTAGAGGAGATGAGCTATGAGCTTGAGCTAGCGACTCTTGGTATGTTGTATTATGCTGGGGTTAAAAAGGAGCTGATAAATGAGGCCTTTGATAGATACATTGATGTTATAGATGATGTGCTAGAAGATAGCGACGCAAACGGCGTAGATGAGGTTATAGCTGTAGTAGAATATATGAAAAAGAATTATCCAGAGCTATTTAAGTAGCCTTTTGGTTTTATATCTTAGTAGTCTAATGGCAAATTGACTCTTTTTATTTAGCGTTTTATAATACCTATAGATATTAAATTTAAACCTACTAATCTGAATTTGAGTAAAAATATGCTCTAATTCATCTCTCTCTTTTGCTGTTAGATTGCTCAATTTGTCCCCTTTTTGATTTAAGAAGTGAATTATACTTTATGAGTTATTAAATATCAATAAATTTTTTGCATACAATTTATATTTTCACATATTTAAATTTTATGATTATAAGCAGTTAGGTATATCAATTGCTAAATAAATTTGATAATTTTAATATTTTTGCTTAAAATACTTGACAAAGGTTGGCTCAATGTTGTATAATTAACTTAGCAATTAAATATAAAGAGTGCTAATAATGAAAGTAGATAAGAGAGATTTAATACTAGAGTCTATCATTCATGCATATTTAGAAGCAAATGAGCCAATTGGGTCTAGTGAGCTTGGTATGAGAATGAATATAGCTATCCCGGCATCTACTATTAGGGTATATTTTAAAAAGCTTAGCGATGAGGGGGCGATCACTCAACTACACATTAGCGGTGGGCGAATTCCTACAGCTAGTGCGATGGAGATTTATTGGCAAAATAGACTTAAATTTAGCCCAATATTATCTATAAATAATATTGATTTACTAAATTTTTTAGTTTATAAAAATGATATTTATTGCATGATTTTTGAAAATCAAAAGCTATTTTTAAAAGATGTTTTAAATCTTAAAGATCGCTTTTTAGTTCTTGATTTTAACACTCAGAGTATATCTATTAAATTTAGCTCAAAAGTTGAAAAATTTTTAAGCAATTTAATTGGAGTTAGCTTAGAAGAGCTAGATCACATCTCTATGCAAGTGGGACTAAGTGAGCTAAGAGTTAAAATTAAAGCTTTAAAAAGAGAGGAGATTTTATTTCAAGAAAATGAGAAAATTGCTTTTGAAATTTGTAAAGATGATAGTATAAAGGCGATTTTAGATCCATCATTTGGTAATAATTTTAATGGAAATTTAGCCTTTAGTCCGCTATTTTCTACTGGCTATATGGGATTAAAAACTGATGTGATATATCAGGGCAAACCAGCTATTATGCTTTGTGCTAGTAGCGTTTATAGCGATTATGAGAAGTTTTTAAGTATGTTAAAGGAGGCTGCGTGAGTCAAGATATAGATGAAAATTTAGATGACAATTTAGCTTTAAATGAGCAAGATTGTCAAGATTGTAAGCAAGATGAGCAAAGCGAATTAGATAGTGAGTTAGCTAAGGTTAAAGAGGATTTGATAAGAGCTACTGCGGATTTTGAAAATATCAAAAAGCGTTTAGAGCGAGAAAAGGCTGAAGCTTTGAAATTCGCAAATGAGAGCTTTGCTAGAGATCTTTTGCCAGTTATTGATGCTTTGGAGATTGCTGCGAATTTACAAAGTGGCGATGATGAGATAGCAAATAAGATAAAAGATGGTATAAACTTAACCATAGAGCAGTTTAAAAAGTGCTTTGAAAAGTATGGTATAAAGGAGATTGATACTAGCGGTGAGTTTAACCCAGAAGTTCATAACGCTATAAATTATATAGAGACAGAGGAGGTAGAAAGTGGCAAGATAGCTACTGTTTATCAAAAAGGTTATCTATATAATGATAGAGTTTTAAGACCATCTATGGTTGTAATAGCAAAATAGTTTAATGGAGAAAATATGTCAAATACTGAAAATTCACAAAGAGTCCAAATAGCTAATGAAAGCTTGGATAGTGTAAAAAGTACAGGCTTTTATACAGCTATAGCAAACTCAGCCAATGAGCGTTTAGAATATTTGCGTAAAAAAGAGATAGAAAAAGCCAAGCAAGGGCAAAGAGTGGAAAATAGCCAAATTATTTCTATTTTTTCACTATGTGTTTCGGTCATCTCAGCTTTTGTAGCTTTTGGGTCGGCATACATTGCTAGGTCACAAAAACTTATAAACCAAAATATGCAAGCTATTGAAATTTGGAGGGAAATAGGTAAAAATAAAGAAAAAAATTTTTTCTTGTCACGAGAAAATGTCTTTTATAGACGACTACAAACAAGCAATACTCGCATTTGACATGTTAGAAAGTTTTTATGAAGACTCTAGAAATTTTTATGAAATCCTATGCTATGGCTATATTAAAGGAAATATTGACAAAAAATATTTTAAAGAAATGTATAAAGATAGCTTAAGAGATTTCATAGAAAACAGCATAAACAAGGAGTTCTATACAGAACCAACAACAAAATATACTTATACAAATGAAGTATATAAAGAATTTAAATTAATTTTAGGAGAAGATATGATAACACAAGAAAATAGTTGTAATGGCATAAACCATAATGCATTATTTGATGATTTGATACTATTATATTTATATGAAATTGATAGTGTCAGCGGGGATGATATAGAAAAAATTTTTGCACCACATCATCCCCAATTGGTAAATAATGTTATTTGTAATAGGAGAAATAAAACTTCTTATCTTAATGAAAATATTGACTACATTAAATATGATGAGAAAACTGGGGAGTTATCTATTACAGATAAAGGAAAAAGAGAGATAGAGAAAAGATATCAAGGAAGAAGAAAATAGGTGCACAATTTGTGTGATTTATTGTTTAATAAACTAATTTCAAGGAGAAAACAATGGCAAAAGTAATAGGAATAGACCTAGGAACAACAAATTCATGCGTAAGCATATATGAAAGAGGCGAAAGCAAAGTAATCCCCAACAAAGAGGGTAAAAATACAACTCCAAGCGTTGTGGCTTTTACTGATAAGGGAGAGATTTTAGTCGGCGATACAGCTAAACGCCAAGCAGTAACAAATCCAGAAAAAACCATATTTTCTATAAAAAGAATTATGGGTCTTATGATGAATGAGAAAAATGCCGTGGAAGCAAAAAGCCGCCTTCCATATCATATAGTAGATAGAAATGGTGCGTGTGCTGTTGAGATAGCTGGTAAAACATATACTCCACAAGAAATTTCAGCTAAAGTATTGATTAAATTAAAAGAAGATGCTGAGGCGTTTTTGGGTGAGAGTGTTACTGATGCGGTTATAACTGTGCCTGCATATTTTAATGATAGCCAAAGAAAAGCTACAAAAGAAGCTGGAACGATAGCAGGATTAAATGTACTTAGAATCATAAATGAACCAACAGCGGCGGCTTTGGCTTATGGTTTAGATAAAAAAGAGGCCGAAAAAATCGTAGTTTATGACCTAGGTGGTGGGACATTTGATGTAACTGTGCTAGAAACTGGAGATAGCGTAGTTGAGGTTTTAGCAACAGGTGGAAATGCCTTCTTAGGTGGAGATGACTTTGATAACCGCTTAATTGACTTTTTGGTAAATGAATTTAAAAGTGAAAGTGGAATAGACCTTAAAAATGATGTTATGGCTCTTCAACGCTTAAAAGAGGCTGCTGAAAATGCCAAAAAAGAGCTAAGTAGCGCTATGGAGACAACTATAAATCTACCATTTATCACAGCTGATGCCACTGGGCCAAAACACCTTACAAAGACTATTAGTAGGGCTAAATTTGAAAGTATGATAGATGATTTGGTATCTCAAACTATCACAAAAATAAATGAGGTAGTAAAAGACGCTGGTATAAGCAAAAGTGATATAAAAGAAGTAGTAATGGTAGGTGGCTCAACTCGTGTTCCTGTAGTGCAAGAAGAGGTCAAAAAAGCATTTGATAAAGAGCTAAACAAATCAGTAAATCCTGATGAAGTTGTAGCAATTGGTGCGGCTATCCAAGGTGCGGTTATAAAAGGCGATGTAAAAGATGTTCTTTTGCTAGATGTTACACCTCTTAGCCTTGGTATTGAGACTCTTGGTGGGGTTATGAGTAAATTGATAGAAAAGGGCACCACAATCCCAACTAAAAAATCTCAAACTTTCTCAACTGCTGAGGATAATCAAAGCGCAGTTACAATCAATGTACTCCAAGGCGAAAGAGAGTTTGCTAAAGATAATAAAAGCTTAGGTAATTTCAATCTTGAAGGAATTATGCCAGCTCCAAGAGGTGTGCCACAAATTGAAGTTACATTTGATATAGATGCAAATGGAATTTTAACCGTTTCAGCAAAAGATAAAGCCAGTGGTAAAGCTCAAAACATAACTATCAGTGGCTCAAGCGGCTTAAGCGAAGAAGAGATAAATAAAATGGTAAATGACGCTGAAGCTCATAAAGAAGAGGATAAAAAGAGAAAAGAGGCAGTTGAGGCTAGAAATGGTGCTGATAGCTTAGCCCATCAAACTCAAAAATCTCTTGATGAGCTTGGCGAGAAACTTCCAAGCGAAGATAGGGCTAAAATCGAAGCAGCCTTAAATGATCTAAAAGAGACATTAAAAGATGAGAGTGCTACAAAAGAGCAAATCGATATAAAAGTAAAAGCTCTAAGCGAAGTTAGCCATAAACTAGCTGAAGCTATGTATCAAAATCAAACCGCTGGTGCCAACGCACAAGATAAGAAAAAAGATGATGATGTCATAGACGCTGAAGTAGAATAAAATTTAAGCTAGCCTAATTAAGGCTGGCTTAAATATAGATATATCTCATCGGCTAATAAGAAATTTGGATTATAAATTCTCCCATTTTTTAATATTAATTTTCTCTCTTTGATTAAAATTTCAGCTGTTTTTTGCATATTTGAACTTAAATCGCTTAAGCTTACGCCAATAATGCTCCTAAGACCTAAAAATACTCTTTCACTTCTTTTATCCTCAAGGCTTAATTTTTCAATGCTTTTTTTAAAAGGGTTGGCTATATAATTTTTAAGATTTGTCGCACCCTTATATCTTTTTAGCCCAATTGTCCCCACAGCATACGCACCAAATCCATAGTAGTCATCGCCTTGCCAGTAGCTTAGATTGTGATTACAAATTTGACCAAAATTAGATATTTCATACTGCTTAAATCCGATATTTTCAAGTGAATTTATAAGATATTTAGCTAGGATTGGGCTATCTTTTTGATATGATATTTTAGAGCTAAACTCACTCTCAAGCATTAAGCTATAGGCTGATATATGTGTAATTTCTAGCTCTTTTAAGGCTTGAATTTCGCTAGATATTAAGGCTTTAGTGTCAAGTTTTGTGCCATACATTATATCAACATTTATATTTTTAAAACCAGCTATTTTGGCATCTTCTACAGCTTTAAATACTCTTTTTGAGTTGTGAATTCTGCCTAAAAATTTAAGCTTTTTTTCATTAAAGCTTTGAGCCCCAAGGCTTAAGCGATTTACGCCAAGCTCTCTCATATGATTTAGCCACTTCAAATTTGCTGAGTTTGGGTTTGCCTCACTTGTGATCTCACAATCTTTATTTAAATTTGGTCTTAAGTATTCAAAAATTTCATCATACAACCTAGCATCTACGCTACTTGGAGTGCCACCACCTATAAATATTGTGGAGATTTTATCATTGAATTTGATATTTTTTATCTCTTTTGTAAGGGCTTTAAAATACTCTTTAGTTATAGCAAATTGATCGCTATGAGAGCCAAAAGCACAATATGGGCACTTTGATTCGCAAAATGGAATGTGTATATAGATATGCAAAATTTGTCCTAAAATTTATTCTAAATTTAACAAATAATTTATTAAATTTAGTTGATTTATTAAACTTTAAACGCTTTTAGGGTAGGATTTTTACCAAATTTTTAGGATCAAAAATGGATAAAGGCAAGAGGTATCGTCCAAATGTAGCGGCGATTATTTTATCTCCATCTTATCCTTTAGAGTGTAAAGTATTCATCGCTCAACGATATGATATTAGTGGAGCTTGGCAGTTTCCACAAGGTGGGATAGATGAAGGCGAATCACCCAAAGAGGCTCTTTTTAGAGAGCTTGAAGAGGAGATAGGGACAAGTGAAGTAGAGATTTTATGTGAGCACCCTAAGTGGCTTGAGTATGATTTTCCTGAAAATATCGCTAAGAAAATGGCGCCATATGATGGACAAATTCAAAGATATTTTTTGGTTAGACTAAAGCCAAATGCAAAGATTGATCTAGCGACAAAACACCCTGAATTTGATGATTACTGCTTTATGCCTGTAAATGATGTATTAAGCAAGGTTAATCACTTCAAAAAGGGCGCGTATGCTAAAGTGCTTAAATATTTTAAAGATGAAGGATTCATATAATGCTAATAGTGCAAAAGTATGGCGGGACAAGCGTTGGAAATTTAGAAAGAATAGAAGAGGTTGCTAAAAGAGTAATTGCTACTAAAGATGCTGGTAATGATGTAGTAGTCGTGGTTTCTGCTATGAGTGGGGTAACAAATCAGCTAATAGAATATGCTGAGCACTTTAGCAAAATTCAGCAACAAAGTGCAGATATGGATATGCTCCTTAGCTCTGGCGAGAGAGTTACAAGCTCACTTTTATCAATTGCTTTAAATTCAAAAGGATATAAGGCTGTGGCATTTAGTGGAGATATGGCTGGGATTATAACAAATAGCGATTTTACCAAGGCTAGAATTATCGATATAGATGGCAAAAAGATGAAAGAAGCGCTAAAAGAAGGCAATATAGTCGTAGTAGCTGGATTTCAAGGCGTTAGTAAAGATGGAGATGTAACAACGCTAGGTCGTGGCGGAAGCGATCTAAGTGCTGTGGCTGTAGCAGGAGCTCTAAAGGCTGATTTGTGTGAGATTTACACAGATGTAGATGGGGTATATACTACAGATCCAAGGATAGAGCCTAAGGCTAGAAAGCTTGAGAAAATTAGCTATGATGAGATGCTAGAGCTAGCTAGTATGGGGGCAAAGGTACTACAAAATAGAAGTGTAGAGTTAGCCAAAAAATTAAAGGTAAATTTAGTCACTAGAAGTAGCTTTAACAATAATGAAGGAACACTAATCACAGGAGAGGCAAACATGGAAATATCAGGAATGGAGCAAGCATTAATAAGCGGTATAGCGCTAGATAAAAATCAAGCAAGAGTAACGATGAGGGGTGTTGTAGATAAGCCAGGAGTTGCAGCTAGTATATTTAAAAAATTAGCTGATAAAAATATAAATGTAGATATGATTATTCAAAATACAAGCCACGAAGATGGCACTACAAGCCTTGGCTTTACAGTGCCTCAAAATGAGATGGAGGCGGCTAGAAATGTAGTTGATGATGGTAGTGCAAAATCCATTGAGATAGATAGCGAAGTAGTCAAAGTAAGCGTAGTTGGTGTGGGTATGAAGAGTCATAGCGGTGTAGCATCTATGGCATTTTCTGTATTGGCAAATGAGGGGATTAATATCCAGATGATCTCTACTAGCGAGATTAAAATTTCGATGATTGTAGCAGAAAAATATGGCGAATTAGCCGTTAGAGCGCTTCATAAAGCTTATGAGTTAGAGAAGTAATGGATCTTATCAAATGGAGCTTGGATGCTATAAGGAGTTCAAGCAAGGAGCTTAGCTGGATGGAGGAGAGGCGTCTAGAGTGGGCGCCGCTACTTGCCTCAAGGCTTAGATACCTTATCGATGGTGCGCCATTTATAATTATATGCGATGAGGATAGGGAGTGGTTTGAGAGCTATTTTTTACGCAGTATTAACCGCAAAGGCTCGCATAGACCTATATTGCCATTTATTTCGCTTAAGTCCTTATATCCAAGATTAAATGATATAAATTCCAAAGAAGAGATAAGTTTGCTTGATGATATGCTTAGTATCTCTTTTCCAAATGGATTTGTATATTTTTATATCGGTAAAAGTAGCTCAAAGCTATGTGCAATAGCCAAAAATCGCACTAGTAGCTATATGTGGCTATTTGATGAACAAGCTGAAAATAGCTTCTATCTTAGCTCTACAGATGAGAATTTGGATTTTAAGCTTTTATCTATGTTTAGATTGTTTGATAGAACTATAGATGCGGTGCTATTTGGTCGGGTTGAGCTTTGAGTTTAAGTAGTAAAATTATTATTAGCGATGATTTTGAGAGTATTAAGGCTGAGTACTCGCAGCTATTAAAGCCTGAGTATTTAAAGATTTTTGAGTATGAGAATTTGCTTATGGAAGGCGCTAGGGAGATAATATCTCAAGCATATATCGCAGAAAATCAGCCAAAAGTCTTGCTAATTATGGCTAATAAATATGGCATAGATCCGCAAAATGCTCTACTTAAAATTTTAGAAGAGCCACCAAGAAATATAATTTTTGTTTTGGTTGCACCAGCTAAGAATATATTTTTACCTACGGTTTGCTCTCGTTTAGGTATTGAAAATAGGGTGAAACTAGCAAAAAGTGAGCCAACTGGTATAAATTTCTCAAACTTAAATTTAGCTTATATTAACGATTATGTAGCTACTCAAGTGGCACTAGAAAAAAGCGATAAATTAAGCAAAACTCAACTTCTAAATTTACTCAAATCCATAATCATAGACGCAGTTAAAAATGGGGTTAAATTTAGCCATGAGGACTATATATATTTTAATAAACTTTATAGAATTACAGATCTAAATGCTAAGGCTCAAACCACGCTTTTACCACTACTTCTACTGATAATGCAAAGGATAAAATGAGAGCTTATAAGTTAAATATCGATAGTGATTTTGACCAAATTTGCAATTTTATAGCTCCGCATAAAAGTGGGGCGAAAATTATGAGAAAAAAGGCAAATTTAAATTTTATTTTAATTAAAGATATAAAGGCTGTGGCGGTTAATATCTTAAAGCAAGATGCCCTTAGTATCGGTGCTGAGCTAGTGAGTTCGCATGGTGCAATTTTTGGTGGGGAGAAGCTAGAAAATGCACTTTTAATAATAAATGATAAACAAGCTCAAATCCTAGCTAAAAAGGAGTTATCTCAAGATTTTGGTCTTAAAAAATTGGGCTATTTTTTATCAAATTCATTCCAAAAGCCAAAAAAATGCGAGATAATGGCGGTTTTAAATTTCAATAACGATAGCTTTAATCCAGCAAGTAGAGTTGGCGCTGATGAGGCGGTTTTGCGTATGGAGAGTTTGATTGATTTGGGTGTGGATTATATAGATATTGGTATGGTTAGCTCACGGCCAGGAAGCGAATATATCGGTGCTAAGGCGGAATTTGAAAGGGTAAAGCCAGTTGTAGATCTAATCTATACTAATAAGCTTTATGAGAAAGTTGAGTTTAGCCTTGATAGTTTTGATCCATTTTGTTTGGAGTATGCTTTGAATCATGGATTTGGTTTTGTAAATGATATAAGTGCGGATACAAATTTGGCTTTTTTAGCCGGTAAATATGGAGCAAAATATTGTCTAATGCATAAAAATGGCGATACAAAAACTATGCAAATTAATGTAAAAAATAGCGATATTTTAGAGATTATAAGTGAGTTTTTTGCTCAAAAATTAGAAAAAATCAAAGAGTCTAAGGCTAAGCAAATTTATCTTGATGTGGGTATAGGATTTGGCAAAACCGCCCGTGATAATATGGCTTTGATTAAGCATTTAGAGCACTTTTTATCCTTTGGTTATCCGCTTTTAGTAGGAGCTAGTAGAAAATCTATGATAGATTACTATAATCCAAGTAGTGTAGATGAGCGTTTAGCTGGGAGCTTGTATCTACATCAAAAAGCTATAGAAAATGGCGCTAGCATCATTAGGACGCACGATCCTAAGGAGCATATTCAGATGCTAAATTTACATAATGCGTATAAGGATTTAGAAATAGTATGAATCAAAAAGAGTATTTAGAAGCGGTTGATACGCTAAATATATGGGCAAAGGCTTATTATACCGATGATATACCAATAGCAAGCGATGATGAGTATGATGCTTTATATCATAAGGTTGTTAAATTTGAGAAAGAAAATCCAAGCTTAAAGGTGCTGTTTTCGCCTACTAATCGCATAGGTGGCGAGATTTTAGATCAGTTTGAGAAGTTAGCTCATAAGGCTAGAATGTGGTCTATGGAGGATATTTTTAGCGATGATGAGCTTTTAGCGTGGATTGAGCGTGGAGATAAGGGGTTGCAAAGATTTTTTGTAGAGCCTAAATTTGATGGTGCGAGTTTGAATTTAACATATGAAAATGGAATTTTAAAAAGTGCTGCCACAAGGGGAGATGGAGAGATTGGCGAGGATGTTACTAATAATGCTAAGGTGATTAGCTCTATTCCTTTAAAGATTCCTTATGATGGATTTATCGAGATTAGGGGCGAAGTGGTTATCGCTAAAAAGGATTTTGAAGAGATTAATGCTAAGAGAATTCAAGATGGGCTTAATTTACTAGCCAATCCTAGAAACGCAGCTGCTGGTAGCTTAAGACAGCTTGATCCAAGTATAACTAAATCTAGAAGGCTTAAATTCTATCCGTGGGGAGTGGGGGCAAATGAGCTTAAATTTGCCACACATAGCCAAATGATGGAGTTTGTAAGATCTCTTGGATTTTTAAGAGATGATTTTATTAGGGTTTGTAATAGCGTAGATGAGGTTAAAAATGCCTACTCTAAACTCTTATTGCTAAGAGATGAGAAGCCTATAATGATGGATGGTATGGTAGTTCGCATTGATAGCCTTGCTAAGTGCGATGAGCTAGGATTTACGGTTAAATTTCCTAAATTTATGGTAGCTTATAAATTCCCAGCTACACAAAAGAGCGCTAAATTACTAGATATAGCTTTACAAGTAGGTAGAACTGGCGTGGTTACTCCTGTTGGTATTCTTGATGGGGTGGAGATTGATGGGGCTTTTGTAAGAAATGTAACCTTACATAACTTCGATGAGATAGAGCGTCTAGGGCTTATGAAGGGTGATATGATCTGCGTAATTAGAAGTGGAGATGTGATACCTAAGATTACAGATGTGTATAAAAGTAGAAGAGATGGCACCCAATCTAATATAGAGCGTCCGACTAACTGCCCTAAGTGTGGTAGTGAGCTTTTAGATGAAGGGGTATTTATAAAGTGTCAAAATTTGAGTTGTAAGGCTAGGGTGGTAAGCTCGATTATATATTTTGCTTCTAAAAAGTGTATGAATATCGATGGTCTTGGCGATGCTATTATAGAGCTTTTATATGAAAATGGCAAAATATCAAGTATAATTGATATTTATAGATTAGATAGGGGTAGCTTTAATGGTTTAGAGGGCTTTAAGGATAAAAAGATAGATAATATCCTAAATGCCATAAATATAAGCAAAACCCCACCACTTCATAGATTTATCACATCTTTAGGGATTGAGCATATTGGCGAAGTAGCAGCAAAAAAGATAGCCTCAACCTATCCAAATAATTGGCTAAATTTAAATCAAGATGAGCTTTTAAGCCTTGATGGATTTGGCGAGGCGATGGCACTTAGCTATTTGGAGTTTATGCGTGTTAATTATGATAAAATTATTGAGCTTATGGAGTTTGTAAAGCCTAAAATTGAAGATATTAAATTTACTCAAAATATATTTAGTGGTAAAACTATAGTTATAACTGGCACCCTTTCTCGTCCTAGAGATGAGATAAAAAAAGAGCTAGAGAGCTTTGGGGCTAAGGTTAGTAGCTCTGTATCATCTAAGAGTGATTATCTACTAAGCGGGGAATCAAGCGGAAGTAAATATGATAAAGCCATATCTTTAGGGGTTAAAATCATAGATGAAAAAGAGTATGAAAGATTGATAAATGAGGGCTGATTTGGCTGTGGCAAATAGCTTAAATATCAGTAGAAATCAAGCAGCACAACTCATATATGATGGCTCTGTGCTTGTAAATTCAAAACCTATAAATAAGCCTAGTCAAGAGATTAGTGTAGATGATGTTATAGAGGCTCAAACTCAAATTTATGTTAGTAGAGCAGCGTTGAAATTGGCTGGATTTTTAGATGAAATTAAGCTAGATTTAAGCGGTAAAATCGCTTTGGATATTGGCTCTAGTACTGGTGGATTTGTCCAAATTTTGCTAGAAAAAGGGATAGGGCAGATCACAGCTCTTGATGTAGGCACTATGCAATTAAGTCCAAATTTAAGAGATGATAGCAGGGTAATAGTCCAAGAAAATACCGATATTAGGGAGTTTGTAAGCGTGGATAAATTTGATATTATTACTGCTGATGTGAGCTTTATCTCATTATTACATATCATTACGCATATTGATAGGTTGGCACTTAGTGATATAATACTATTATTTAAGCCGCAATTTGAGGTTGGCAAGAGTGCTAAACGAACTAAAAATGGTGTTGTAAAAGATGAAAAGGCTATAAATAAAGCTATGGTTAAATTCCAAAGTGAGTGTTTAGCTTTGGGCTGGAAATTAATCAAAAAAAGCGAGTCAAAAATCAAAGGCAAGGAAGGGAATATTGAGCTATTCTACTATTTTAAAAAGTAGCATAAAAGCCATAGCCATCGGTAATTTCGATGGAATTCACAAAGGCCATAAGGAGCTAATCAAGCAGCTTGGAAAAGATGGCGCTTTAGTGGTAGTGCGAAGCGATAAGGCTTGTTTAACTCCTAAGGATAGACACCAAGAGTATAGCGGTGTGCCATGTTTTTACTATGATTTAAAGGATATTTCTGAGCTTAGAGGCGATGAGTTTATAGATATGCTTAAGAGGGATTTTGTAAATTTAAGCAAGATTGTTGTCGGATATGATTTTAAATTTGGCAAGGATAGAGCCTGGGATAAACATGATTTAAAGCATCTATTTAGCGGTGAAGTGGTTGTGGTAGATGAGTTTTGCTTTGATGGTCTTGGGGTGCATAGCTCAGCTATAAAAAGATTTTTGCGTGATGGTGATATATATAGGGCTAATAGGCTTTTAGGGCGTGAGTATAGCGTAATTGGCAAGGTGATAACAGGCCAAGGAATTGGTAAAAAATATCTATATCCAACCCTGAATTTGGATATAACCCCATATCTAGTGCCTAAAGATGGAGTATATGCTACAAGGACAAAGATAGATGATAATACCTATAGCTCTATCACATTTATTGGCTATAGGCTTAGCACTGATGGGGAGTTTGCTATTGAGAATCATATTTTAGATAAAAGCATTGATAATAGACCAAGTAGTGTGCGAGTTTGCTTTGTTGAGTGGATTAGGGATAATGCTAAATTTGATAATCTAGATGATTTAAAAAAGCAAATTTCAAAAGATATAGTAATAGCACAAAATGTGGCAAAAAGCTGTGATTTAAGCATTGAAGAGGTTAGTTTGCACTCTAGAAATTTAGAAGGGGTTTATGATGAGAGATGAGGTCTTTAAAACCGCTATAAATAAGCAATTTGAATTTGATGAGAGTGTGGCAAGTGTATTTGATGATATGGTGTTTAGATCTGTGCCATTTTATAAGCAAACCCAGGAGCTTATAATCTCATTTTTATCTAAAAGATTAGAGCAAGGCTCTAGGGTTATTGACCTTGGATGTTCTACTGCTACTACTTTATTGGAGCTTTATAGGGTTAGGGGGGATTTGGAGCTTTTGGGCGTTGATAATAGTCCTGCTATGCTAGAGCGTGCTAAGAATAGGGCTAGTGGCTATGGAGCGAAAATTGAGCTGATTAATGCTGATATTTTGGAGTATGATTATAATAGGGCAGATGCGGTAATGCTTAATTATACTTTGCAGTTTATTAGGCCTATTAAAAGAGATGAATTTGTAAAGAAAATTTTTGCTAGTTTAGATAGAGATGGGATATTTATATTTAGTGAAAAGCTAGTATATGATGATAAGAAGTTGGCTCTAGATATGATAAATATCTATGAAGAGTATAAAGAGTCGCAAGGATATTCTAAATTTGAAATAGTACAAAAGCGTCAAGCCTTAGAGAATATCTTGATACCATATAGCGAAAATGAGAATAGAGAATTATGCATAAATAGCGGTTTTAAAAGTGTAGAAACCATATTTAAATGGGCTAATTTCGCTACCTTTGTAGCATTTAAGTGATAATATTGATTTATTAGTATTTAAATAAATTTAATGTAGAATAATCATTATTTTAAGGGGCTTTTTTGAGATTTTTGGCTTTAATATTTCTGTTTTTTGCTTCTGGATTTGGCGCTGATACGGTAACCGTGCCTACTATAAATCTTAGCCTAAGCGCACCAGATACCCCACAGCAGTTAGTTACTAGTTTAAATGTTTTAGTAGTTTTAACTCTTTTAGCTCTTGCTCCATCTTTGATATTTGTAGTTACTAGCTTTTTAAGATTAGTTATAGTGTTTTCATTTTTGCGTCAAGCTATGGGTACTCAGCAGATGCCACCTACAAATGTGCTTATATCTCTAGCTTTGATACTTACATTTTTCATTATGGAGCCAGTGGCTAAGCAGAGTTATGAGCAGGGTATAAAGCCATATTTGGATGAGCAAATTGGTTATCAAGAGGCTTTTGATAAAGGTGCAAAGCCATTTAAAGAATTTATGATACGAAATACTAGAGAAAAGGATTTGGCACTATTTTATCGTATTCGTCAGCTACCAAATCCGGCAACTATAGATGATGTGCCACTGACTATAGCGGCTCCAGCTTTTATAATTAGTGAGCTTAAAACTGCATTTGAGATAGGCTTTTTGCTATATTTGCCATTTTTGGTAATTGATATGGTTGTAAGCTCGGTTTTGATGGCTATGGGTATGATGATGTTGCCACCTGTTATGATATCGCTGCCATTTAAATTGCTTATTTTTGTCCTTGTTGATGGTTGGAATTTATTAGTTGGTAATTTAGTCCAAAGCTTTAAGTAGCTATAAAATATAAAATTGGCATTGTGATAAATATAGTTATCATACCTATGGCTACGCTTGATATGGCTAGATTTGAGTCTAAATTTGCCTTTAATATCATAGCACTTGCTAATACCATTGGCGGAGTAGCGACTTCTATTAACCCTATTACCCACTCTTTGCTAAGCTCTATACCAAAGATTTTTACGATTAATAAAAATATAATCGGCGCTAATATCATCTTGGCTAAAATCACTACCGAGCAAGCCTTATAAGAGCTTTTAATGCTATTAAACCCAAGCCTTAACCCAACGGCAAATAGAGCCACTGGCACCATACTACTAGATAGCATTTTTAAAGGCTCAAATATAATCTCAGGTAGGGTAAAATTTTTAAGTATTACAGCTAGAGCTAGTGCAATAAATGGGGGAAATTTGATAATTTTAAGACTATTTTGGATTATTGAGCTTTTCTTTGAAGTTCCAAATCCTAGTATCAATGGCCCAAAGATACTAATAGGCAAAGCTGTAACTACTTGATCATATAAAATAACTATACTC
Source organism: Campylobacter sp. RM19073 (assembly GCF_024723495.1). Classification (NCBI taxonomy): domain Bacteria; kingdom Pseudomonadati; phylum Campylobacterota; class Epsilonproteobacteria; order Campylobacterales; family Campylobacteraceae; genus Campylobacter; species Campylobacter sp. RM19073. The sequence continues at coordinate 117,668 of NZ_JANQCT010000001.1, forward strand.
AAAGCACCCTCGCCATACAATCCTTGAACTATAGGAATACCTATAAATAGGGTATTGCCAAACATACTAAGGAGTGCTATACTAGCTAAAGTAGCATTTGAAAATTTAAGCATATAGCCTATTGCTACAGCTACAAAAGCAGCTACTACTGATGAGATAAGCCCCACAAGCACCATACTAATTAAATTTAAATCTACAACTAAATGATATACTTTATCAAAAATCAATGATGGCAAGGCAAACCATAAAACAAAATCCAAAAATACTATAGCTTTATTTGGCGAGATGATTCTTAATCTCTTTGCTACATATCCGCTAAATAGCAGTATAAACATTGAAAATAGGGGATATATTATCATTTTTTGCGTCTTTTTTGTATGTATAGATATATGAGCGTGATGATGGCTACAGCAATTAATAGATATATGGTGATTTGGAGTAAATACTCTTTAATTAGCTCTTTTTGGTCTCCAATATAATACCCAATAGCAATTAAAATCGCTACCCAAATTCCAGCTCCAAGCGTGGTATAAATGCTAAAAGTAAAGATATTCATCTTAGCTAGTCCTGCTGGCAAGCTGATATATTGTCTAATGCCAGGAATTAAACGGCAGTTAAATGTGGAAATTTCACCATATTTATTAAAAAATCTCTCGAATTTAGCCATTTTCTCATCTGTAATTCCTATATATTTGCCATATTTTAATATAAATGCTCTACCAAAAAAGTAGCACAAATAGTAGTTAAATATCGCTCCAGCAAGGCTACCTAATGCTCCAGATGCAAATACCATATATAAATTCATCTGATTAGTATATACCAAATATCCAGCTGGTATCATCACTACTTCACTAGGAAAAGGAAAAAAGCTACTCTCTAAAGCCATTAGTAAAAATATGCCCACATAGCCCCAATCAGCTACTAAATTCACTAAGTAATTAACGATAGTTTCTAGCATATTTGACCTATTTGCTTAGATTTTGCTCTAGCAAATTTTGCATCTTAACTCTAGTATTTTCAAGCCAATTTTTATCGCTAGTATCTACAATATCCATATAGATAATTTTCAAGGTGCCAGAATTTACGCTAATACTCTTGCTATCTATAATCTTTCTTGATCCGATGATTAGCACAGGTTGAACGACTAAATTTAGCTTATTGGCAATCATATTTGCACCGCTTTTGAATTTTAAAATCTTATCTCCATTTCCACGAGTGCCCTCAGGAAATATCGCTATTACTCTACCTTCGCTAATTCTATCTTTGGCTAATTTTATTATCTTTGGTAGTGATCTTGGGTCTTTGCGATCTATTGGTATCATCTTTGGCACACGAATTACATTACCAAAAAATGGTATATCCTCAATCTCTTTTTTGGCTATCCAACAGATATTAGCTGGATGTATATCTTCTAATGCCATTATATCTAGCATACTTTGGTGATTAGCTATAATCATATTTGCCCTTGGGTCTGGAGAGCCTACTATATCTATTTTATACCCAATTAGAAATTTTTGCATTCTTGACCATTTGCGTCTTACCCATAGATTAGATGATGGAGCTACAAAAAATATTAAAACTACGATAACCACACTTAGTAGTATCTCAATAGCATATAGCCAGCTTTTTATCTTATTTAATGCTTTCATTATCTACCCAGCCTATTGTTTGATTTTGTAAAATTATCTTTGTGTAATTCTCATTTTTGGTGATAATTTTAACGTTTTGCTCTTTTGCTGCTATGGCAAATATAGTTGAATTTGACATTGGGAGAATTCTTACCTTAGCATTTGCTTTGAGCTTAGCGTCGCTAAAAGGCTTATTATCATGAATAGAGTAGGCGATGAATGCTATCGCAATTAGCAACCAATAGTAGCTCCTTTGCCAGATAAAAATAAGCAAAGATATAATAATAGCAATATATATGCTAATCTCTTTATATAGTTGAAATTCTCCATCTTTTGGGTTTAGTGGAACCTGCGTGCTTAGGTCGCTATCTTGGACATTTATAGTAAGATTTATATCATCAAAGCTATTTTTATCAAGGTTATAGTAACTAAAGTTTATATTGGTTAGATTATTATCGCTTATTATTAGGTAAATTCCACTTTGATTTTTATAATCACCCTTAAGAGTGTCAAAGCCCTGTTTTTCGAAATTTCCAGGGATATTAAAGAGTGTTAAATTCCCATTTTTGCTGCTTAATTCAATGGTGGTTAGATTAGAATACTCATTAAATTTAGAGCTTTTAAACATTTTTATCTCTAAATTTTCACCTACGAAATTGGCAAAATTCCCCTTTGGTTTAATGGCTTTTATCAAAGGAAGATTTGGTTTGATTGTTCTATTTTGAAAGAACATACCATTTCTTTTAAGAGTTAGAGTAATAGCCTCAATATCAGCATTTGGACTACTAGCTATTAAATGTATGGAGGTTTCATATACTCCAGCGGCTTTTTTACTCCATAGTGGCTTTTGGTTTAGCCAAGTTATATCATTAGATTGCAAGGTAAGATTCATATCAAAATCTAGAATTTTATCAGTATTTGCAACTAAATTTAGGGTAAAAGGCTGATAGATATAGACTGATTTTTCTACACTTTGACTAGATAGGCTTAGCTCTACTGGATCGATATTTTGGTATATTAGAGATGGATCAATATCCATTATCTCATCAGTATCTGCTATGCCTTGTATCTGCTCATTCGTAATTAATCGCTCATTACTAAAAGATATATTAACAAGCAAAATAAGTGCAAAAATAGCTCTTAACAAAGAAATCCTTTAAGCATTTTAGCGCCATCTGTGCTGCCTAATATGCTCTCTACAGCTCTTTCTGGGTGAGGCATAAGGCCAAATATATTTTTATTTTTATTACAAATTCCAGCAATATTATCCACTGAGCCATTTAGATTTATCTCATTTCCATCTTTATCGCAATATTTTAGTAATACACAATCATCATCATATAGTGATTTTATAGTATCATCATCAGCGTAGTAGTTGCCCTCTCCGTGAGCTAGTGGGATATTGATTATATCGGAGTTATTGAAATTTGATAGAAATTTATTATTATTTGATACTACTTTTAGATGGTTAAATTTGCTAATAAAACTCATATTTTCATTTCGTCTCATAGCCCCAGGAAGTAAGCCAAGCTCTAAAAGCATTTGAAATCCATTACAAATCCCAAGTAGCAATCCACCGCTATTGGCGTGCTCTATAACTGTTTGCATAGCTGGGCTAAATTTAGCAATTGCTGCTGTTCTTAGGTAATCTCCATAGCTAAATCCACCAGGCAATACTATCAAATCAGCCTTAAAATCCCTATCTTTATGCCAGATTATCTCTGAATTAAATCCTAGCAAATCAAAAGCGTATTTAGTATCCCTTTCGCAGTTTGTCCCAGGGAAATTTATGATAGCTACTCTCATTTTTAGCCTTTTACTATCTCATAATCTTCTATAACCGTATTTGCTAGTAGCTCCTCGCACATATTTTTTATCTCTTCATCTGTGGTATTCTCATTTAAATTTAAGATAATTTGTTTGCCTATTCGGACATCATTTACGCTATTAAAACCAAGACTTTGTAGAGCATGTTTTGTAGCCTTACCAGCTGGGTCTAAGACCCCATTTTTTAAATATACATTTATAGTTACTTTCATAATCTACCCTTTTAAATTTATTATGATAATATCCTACGCAAAACCTCTTCATAGGCTACTTTTACACTACCTAGATCTTGGCGAAATCTATCTTTATCCATCTTTTCACCTGTATCTGCGTCCCAAAATCTACAGCTATCAGGGCTAATCTCATCAGCTAATAAAATATTTCCATCTTTATCAACACCAAATTCAACCTTAAAATCAACAAGTTTTAGCCCTTTTGAAGCAAAAAATGGCACTAATATTGAGTTGATTTGTCTTCCAAGATGACGCAGAGTTACTAAATCTTGTTCGCTCTTTACAATATCTAATAAAATAGCGTGTTCATCATTGATTAGCGGATCGCCTAAAGCATCATCTTTATAGTAAAACTCAACCAAAGTAAAAGGTAAAACGGTAGCTTCTTTAATACCCAATCTCTTGCTTAAACTTCCTGTAGCGATATTTCTAACCACTACTTCTAAAGGGATAATTGAGCATTTTTTGACTAGTTGCTCAGTTTGGCTAATGCTTTTTATTAAGGCAGTTTCTATGCCATTTTCTTTTAAAAGTTTAAATATAGCGGCGGAAATTTTATTATTCAAAGCACCTTTTCCCTCTTCGTTGCCTCTTTTTTCAGCGTTAAATGCTGTTAAATCATCTTTAAATTCAGCGATTAATAGCTCATCACTACCTTTGACCGACCACATTTTTTTACCTTTACCTTCGTAAAGCAACTCTAATTTTTCCATACATTTCTCCTTATTTGATATTTAATACTTTTATAGAGTCAATAGCTGTTTTTAGCTGAATATCATCATAAATTTGCTTTTGGGTTATTGTATTTTTATCATCTTTATCTTTTTTCTTATTTTTTGGTTCGATTTTGTTTAACTCACTCTCTAAATGTTGCTTTAAATCAGCCTCTTTTATATTAAATCCACTCTCTTCGTTTGGCACTTTGCCAGGATATACTACAATATCTGGTGTTACTCCTACTGCTTGGATAGTTCTACCGCTTGGGAGATAGTATCTTGCTACAGTTAATCTTAAAGCCTCTTTTTGATCAACTGGCATAATTACTTGAACGCTCCCTTTACCAAAGCTATTTTCTCCGATTACCACGGCTCTTTTTAAATCTTGTAAGGCTCCGCTTACTATCTCACTAGCACTAGCACTTCCGCCATTTATAAGCACTGCTAATGGTGCGTTTGTAATGAAGTTGCCTTTTTGTGCTGAGTGGATCTCATCTTCATTTTTATCTCTACCTTTTTGAGATACTATAACGCCACTTTCAACAAATAAATTTGTAAGCCCAACAGCTTGGTTTAATAATCCGCCTGGATTATTTCTTAAATCTAGGATTATGCCTTTGGCTTTTGGATATTTTTTGATAAATTCTCTAGCCTTTTTGGTTACATGTTGATCGAAATTTGTAACTCTTAAATATAGGATATTCTCATCTTCAATCATCTTAGCTTGGACTGATTCTACGGTGATTATATCCCTTACTATTTTTAGATCAAATGGCTTTTTCTCCCCTTGTCTTACTATGGTTATCTCTACTGGGGTATTTGGCTTGCCTCTCATCTTATTTACAGCCTCATCAATAGTAGTGTTTATAGTTGATTCGCCGTTTATCCTTAATATCACATCACCTGATTTAACCCCAGCTTTATAAGCTGGAGTATCATCGATTGGGGCTATAACGGTTAAAGCTCCATCTTTTATCCCAACAGTTATGCCAAGACCGCCAAATTCGCCCTTAGTTTGGATTAACATATCTTTAAAGGCTTTTTCATCTAAATATCCAGAGTGAGCATCTAGATTTGTTAAGAGTCCGGATATGGTTTTATCAACTATTTGAGTAAAATTTATATCATCTACATAGTGCTTTTCTACTATGGCTATAGTTTTTGTCAGCTTCGCAAGAGCTTCTACTCTGCTATCTTGTGTTGTTTGAGCATTTAGGGCAATGGCACTAGCGGCTATAACGCTTATAAAACCAGTTAATTGTAAAATTCTACTACTTTTCAACATATAACTCCAAAAAAATAAAATCAGCTATTTTACCTAAAATTATATTAATTTGTTATAACATTAAAAAAATTAGTTAAATTTGATTAAAAATATTAGAAAATTTACCAAACCTTGACAAATACAGACTAAAGTTATATAATACTACTCATATAAAGTTTAAGGAGAAAATATGGCAAATATATTCAATGAACTAACATCAATGAGCCAAGATTTAATAGATAGTGCTATATCTTTAGCCATTGGAAATAAAAATCCGCAAGTTGTCCCTTTGCATATGCTTTGGGCTTTGAGTGCTGATAGTAACTCAGTATTAAATCAAATTCTAAATAAAGCAAATGTAAGCAAAGATGCCTTGGTGCTAGATATAAAAAGCAACGCTGATAAATTACCACAAAGCTCAAATGTCTCAAAAAATAATATTCAAATTTCAAATGAATTAGTAGATAGCTTAGAGCGTGCTAAGTCCGTAATGATCGGCTTAGGGGATAAATTTATAGCAGTTGATAGCTGGATAATTGGAAATTTAGATAGTGAGCCTATAAAGGGGATTTTATCAAAATATCTAGATTTGCTTGAGATTAAAAAAGAGTTAGAGCTAATGCGTGGAGGTAAGAGTATTGATACCCAAACTGCTGATGAAAATCTAGACTCTTTAAATAAATTTGGGATTGATCTAACTAAAAAGGCCGCTAGCGGTGAGCTTGATCCAGTCATCGGCAGAGATGAAGAGATCACTAGAATGATGCAAATTCTAATTAGAAAGACTAAGAATAACCCGATATTATTAGGTGAGCCTGGAGTTGGTAAAACCGCTATTGTAGAGGGCTTGGCTCAACTAATTGTCAAAAAGGCAGTCCCTACAACCTTAGCAAATAAAAGAGTAATAGCTCTTGATATGAGTGCGTTGATCGCTGGAGCCAAATATAGAGGTGAGTTTGAAGATAGATTAAAAGCGATAATTGATGAAGTCAAAAAAGCTGGAAATATAATCTTATTTATAGATGAAATTCACACAATAGTAGGCGCTGGAGCTAGCGAAGGCTCTATGGATGCTGCTAATATATTAAAGCCAGCTTTAGCTCGTGGAGAGCTTCACACAGTTGGGGCTACAACTCTAAAAGAGTATAGAAAATATTTTGAAAAAGACGCCGCTTTACAAAGGAGATTTCAACCTGTCAATGTAGCAGAACCAAGTGTAAATGAAGCTTTACAAATCCTTCGTGGGATAAAAGATAGATTAGAAGTCCATCACAATGTAACCATCACAGATAGTGCTTTAGTAGCAGCAGCAAAGCTAAGTCATAGATATATTAGTGGTAGATTTTTGCCTGATAAGGCAATTGACCTTATAGATGAAGCGGCCGCAGAGTTAAAAATGCAAATTGAGAGTGAGCCTTTTGAGCTAGCTAAGACTAAAAGAGAGATTGAGACTTTAATAGTCGAAAAAGAGGCTTTAAAAATGGAGGGTGAAGATAAAAATAGCGATAGATTAAATGAGATAGAAAAAGAGATAGCAAATTTAAATGAGAAAAAATCAAATTTAGAGGCTAAATTTAAAAATGAAAAAGCGGTATTTAATGGTATAAGTGAGGCTAAAAAACAGATAGAAACTCTAAAAAATGAAGCTGAGCAAGCGAAGAGAAATAACGCTTATGAAAAGGCAGCAGAGATAGAATATGGCAAAATTCCAGAAGCAAACACTAAGATAAAAGAGCTAGAAGCTAAATGGGAAGAGATGAAAAAGGGTGGAGTGCTACTCAAAAATGAAGTAGATGAAGATATGGTAGCTGGAATTTTAAGCAAATGGACAGGAATCCCAGCTGGCAAAATGCTCACAAACGAAAAAGAGAGATATCTAAATATAGAAAAACATCTCAAAGATAGCGTAATAGGTCAAGATGAAGCCTTACACGCACTATCTAGGGCTATTAAGAGAAATAAAGCTGGCCTAAGTAGCCAAAATCGCCCGATCGGTAGCTTTTTATTCCTTGGGCCTACGGGCGTTGGTAAGACTGAGAGTGCGAAGGCGTTGGCGAAATTTCTTTTTGATGATGAAAAAGCGATGATAAGATTTGATATGAGTGAATATATGGAGAAGCACACCGTTAGCAGACTTCTTGGTGCGCCTCCTGGTTATGTGGGGTTTGAAGAGGGCGGACAGCTTACTGAAGCAGTTAGGCGTAAGCCATATAGCGTGATTTTGTTTGATGAAGTAGAGAAGGCTCATAAAGATGTGTTTAATATCTTACTTGGAATTTTAGATGATGGCAGGGCGACTGATAGTAAGGGTGTTACTGTAGATTTTAAAAATACAATCATTATTTTAACTAGCAATATTGGCTCATCAGCGATTATGGATCTAAGCGGTAAAGAGAGAGATGAAGCGGTTAAACTAGCTTTAAAAGAGTATTTTAAGCCTGAATTTTTAAATAGATTAGATGATTGTATTATATTTAATCCGCTTGGTGAAGGGGAGTTGGGTCAGATTGTAAAAATAATGTTTAAAGAGCTAGAGAGCAAGCTTTTGGCTCGTGGGATAAAATCAGAGCTTAGCGATAAAGCTATAAATTTAATTTCACAAGCCGGATTTGACCCTGTATATGGTGCTAGACCACTTCGCAGAGCTTTGTATGAGCTAGTAGAAGATAGGGTGGCTGATATGATTTTAAAAGATGAAATCATAAGCGGCGATAGCATAGTTATAGATGCTAATGATAGTCAAATTGTGATAACAAAGGGTTGATTTATCCACGAATAAATTTATCTTGCTAGATGGTTTGTGCTAATCATCTAGCAGACCTTAAATAAAAAATATTTTAGCTATATAAAATTGTCCCAAGTCTTACCATATTTGAGCCACACTCTATAGCTAGATTAAAATCCCCACTCATTCCCATTGAGCATATTATCGCTCCTTGTGGTTTTAGCTTTTCAAATATCTCTTTAGTGATTTCAAAACTCTGTTTAATCTCTTTTTCATCATCGCTATTAGCACCTATACTCATCACGCCGATTAAATTTAAATTCCTACATCTATCTTTAATCTCTTTATAAATTTCTATAGCATTTTTAGGATCAACGCCTTGTTTGGTTTCTTCTTTGGCAGAGTTTATCTGAAGTAGGGTATCAAGCTTATAATTTAGCCTTTTATCCACCTCAAGTGCTATCTCTAAGCTATCGCAACTTTGCCATAAAGCTGGGTGAAGTGATATGAGTTGATTTATTTTATTACTTTGTAAGCGACCTATAAAGTGCCATTTAATATCCAAATTTGATAGAATTTCGCTTTTTCTTTTTAGCTCTTGGACTCTATTTTCGCCAAATTCTCTAACGCCTTGATTATATAGTGTTATTACCTCATTTTGGGTAACATTTTTGCTTACAGCAATTAATCTTGCCTTGCCATTAATCTGCTTTAAAATAGTATCTAAACTCATCTACTCTCCTGCTAATCTAACTATATCATTGATTATGGTAAATGCCATTAAGGTAAAGAGCAACGCCATAGAAGCATAGCTAAGAGTTACAAAAACACGCTCATTTACCGCTTTTTTAAATATCATCTCATAAAGATTAAACACTATATGGCCGCCATCAAGCACTGGAAGTGGAAGTAAATTTAATATACCCAAATTCACTGATATTAAAGCAACGATTATTAAAAGCACAGATATGCTGATTTGACTAGCCTTAGTAGTGATATCAGCCATAGCGACAATCCCGCCCATCTGATTTACTGGGACTACTCCTGTTATTAACTTTTCTAGCCCTTTATATATTAGCGTTGATGCTTTAATTGTCTCATCATATGCAAATTTAATGCTATTAAAGCCAGAATTATATATAGTTGTAGTTTCTCCACTTGGAGTAATGCCAATTAGTGGGGTGTTTATGGTCTCGCCAAATATATTTTTACTTTGGCCAATTTGTGGAGTTAGCGTTATATTGATATTATTATCTCCACGCTTGATAAGTATATTTGTAGGCTCTGTTGATATATGTTTTTTTATCTCATCCCACTCCTTGATTTTAACCCCATTCATAGCTAGAATTCTATCATTTGTCTCTATATTAGCACTTAGTGCGGCTGAATTTGGCAATATAGTGCCAACAACTGGTGCTAATCTCTCAACCCCGATAAATCCAAGTGCTATATATAAGATAAAAGCTAATAATATATTAAAAAATGGCCCAGCAAATAAGATTATAATTCTTTTTAATGGGCTTAGTGTGTTATAGCTATCACTATCGTAATTTTTATCCTTTGGATTTATATCATCTTGCCCTTTTAATTGGACATATCCTCCAAGCGGAATGGCGCTTAGGCAGTATGTGGTATCGCCAAATTTTTTGCTATAAATTTTCTCCCCAAATCCTATGCTAAATGTCTTGACAAAAACTCTAAAATATTTAGCAGCCAAGAAGTGCCCAAGCTCGTGAAAAAATATAAGAAATGATAGTGCTAAGATAGTTACTCCAAAGTGCAATCCCCAATACCAAAAACTAGCTATTAAAAGCATTGAAACAAATATTAAACTTCTCAAATTCCACCCTTATAAAAAATTGCGTTAGTATAACAAAAAATATATAATAACCCACAATTATAAAGGTAATTTTATTATAATTTGAGTAAAATAACGCGTTTAAATAAATTTTTAAGGTAGAAAAATGTATGTAGCCCCAAGTATTTTATCAGCTGATTTTGGTAAGTTAGCCCAAGAGGTAAAAGATGTCTGTGAGGCTGGGGCTGATTTAATACACATAGATGTTATGGATGGGCATTTTGTGCCGAATTTGACAATTGGTCCACTCGTTGTAGATGCGGTGGCTAAGGCATCTACAAAGCCACTTGATATTCATTTGATGGTTGAGAATGTGCCGTTTTTTGTGGATCTATTTTTGCCATTAAAGCCTAAATTTATCAGCTTTCATATAGAAGAAGAGAAGCACCCATTAAGGCTAATTGATCATATCCGTCAGCACGGTGTAAGCCCAGCTATAGTACTAAATCCACACACGCAAATAAGCTCTTTGGAGTATATAATAAATGAGATTGATATGGTGCTTTTAATGAGTGTAAATCCTGGATTTGGCGGACAGAAATTTATCTCTTCAGTTTTATCTAAAGTTGTGCAATTAAGAGAGTTGATAGAGGCAAAAAATGCTAAATGTATGATAGAAGTTGATGGTGGAGTAAATGGTCTAAATATCTCAGATTTAGATAATGCTGGCGTGGATATTGCGGTGGCTGGAAGCTTTATTTTTGGTAGTAATGACTATGCTGGGGCGATTAGGGCGTTAAAAATTTAGTAATAAAGAGTAAATTTGAAAGATAAATTAGATAATTTTATAAATTTATTAGCGAAAACTAATCTAAATTATTATGATTTTTTGCAAAAAGCAGGTGAGATAAAAGAGCTTACTGATATTATAGAGCCAAGGAATTTAGCTGATTGGCGACTTTTAGGTCTTGAGCTAGAGCGTTTAGATAATGGTAAAATAGCTATGCCAACTAGATTTAGAGATCTTAATGAGCAGGTTTTTTGTATCGTTGATATAGAGACAAGTGGCGGGATAAATAGCGGTCAAATCATCGAGATTGGTGCGGTTAAAATACAAGGTGGTAAGGAGATTGGTAGGTTTGAAACCCTAGTTTGGGCTAGCGAAATTCCGCAAAATATTAGCGAACTAACTGGAATTTATCAATTTGATTTAATAAACGCACCAAGATTAGCAAATGCACTTGAGAGCTTTAGGCTATTTTTAGCTGATTCTGTATTTGTAGCTCATAATGTTAAATTTGATTATGATTTTATAAGCATTAGCCTTACAAGGCTTGGATTTGGAATGCTACTAAATCGTAAAATTTGCACCATTGACCTAGCTAGAAGAACGATAGAATCAAATAGATATGGATTAGGAACGCTTAAGGAAATCTTAGGTATAGATAATGCTCATCATAGAGCTTTAAATGATGCGATTGCTGCGTGTGAGATATTTAAAGAGTGTATAAAGAGATTACCATGGCATATACAAAGCGTAGAAGATCTCATACTATTTAGCAAAACAGCAAAGGTTTTGCGAATTCCAAATATAGTAGAACAAGTAAATTTATCTAAGCAAGTTTAAGATGAGACTATTTATATTTTTAACTTTTACTATTATCTTTAGTGGATGTAGCATAAAATCCATAGATACTCAAAGCACCCAAAATATACAAGATATTAATATAAGAAATCAAGAGGCATATCAAAATCATATGAAAGAGTATGAATACACCCTAAATTTAAGCAAATATATAGGCAAAAAATCCGCAGATTGCTCCGCTTTAATCACTACTATAAGCGTAAAAAATGATGATATATACTCTCTAAGCGATTTAAGCTTGTATTATAGTAGAGATGGTCGCCGCTCACAAGCTATTTATAATCTTTATAAGAGTAAAAACCAGATTAATCACCACCTAGCTAGTCCTGGCGATTTAATATTTTTTAATAATACTACAAAATCAACAAGAGGCAAAAAGAGTCACAATATCACTCATATCGGAGTGGTAAAAAAGATAAAAGATGATGGAACAATAGTATTTTTACACAATCTTAAAGGAAAAAATGTTTTAAGTGTGATGAATTTAGAGTATAAGGATTTTCATAAAGTAGATGGCAATAAAGTAAATGCCTACATAATAGCAAATTGTAAAAGCTCAAGCTGTTTGGTCTCAAATAGATTTTCTGGCTTTGGTAAGATTAGCAAAGATATAGCGGTGAAATAATTTGATTAATACAGGGAAATTACGATTTACAGCAGCGATAATAGCGTTAAATTGCGTGGTATATTTTTTAGAGTATTTTGTCTATAATCCTTATGAATTTGGGATAATTTTTGGGCTTAATGAGCTATTTTTTGCTGGGGCTTATTGGCAGATTATTACTTCTATGTTTATCCATGGCTCTTTTATGCATATTTTGATGAATATGATAGTGCTTTATCAGTTTGGAATGCTACTAGAGAGCTATTTGGGGTGGATTAAATTTGGTATTTTATATATATTTGGCGGGATTATAACTGGATTTTTAAGCCTTTTTTATCTATTTATACAAAATGTAAATTTAGTCGGTGCTAGTGGGGCTATATCGGTGCTACTTGGATTTTTAGCTTGTATTGATAAATTTAATCGCAAAGGGCTTATAATCGTTATATTGTTAGTTAGTTTTGCACCGCTTTTAACGGGGATTAGTGTGGCTTGGTATGCACATTTAATAGGATTTGGCGTGGGGTATTTGGCTGGATTTTTAAGGGTATTTAGATGAGATTTTTTGATGAAATTTGGGAGTGTATGAACTGCTCTAATTTGGAGCAAAAATTTGATAAATTCAATCAAATTTATAGGAATTTTCAAAGCGATGATATTAATTTCAACAGCGATATTTTGCCACTAAAAGAGCCTAGCTATGCTAAATTTTGTAATGTCAAATCCATGAAAGATATAAAGCAAAACCGCACAAATGAAGCGTTTTTACACTCTATAGCTCATATTGAGTATAGTGCGATTGATATTGCCTTAGATTCGTGCTATAGATTTAGAAATTTGCCTATGGAGTATTATAATGATTGGCTAGAAGTAGCAAACGATGAGATAAGGCACTTTAATATGATAGTGCAAAAAATGGATATTTTAGGTGTAAAATATGGCGATTATGCCGTCCATGATGGGCTATTTATCGCTTTATTAAAAACCCAAGATTCACTCATAAATCGTATGGCGATTTTGCCTAGATATATGGAGGCAAATGGCCTTGATGCTAATCTATTTATGATGCAAAAGCTAAATTTAAATGGCGATAAAGATGGGATTTTGGATATATTAAGAGTGATTCATCAAGAGGAGATTAGCCATGTTAGCAAGGGTGATAAGTGGTTTAAATTTGCTTGCGTGGCTAATGGGGTTGATCCAAATTCGTGGATTGATATAGTGCGAGAGTGCTATCCAAGGGCATTTGAAGCCAAAAGAGCATTAGATATAGAGCATAGATTATTAGCAGGATTTAGCAAAGATGAGCTTGATAGAATTCAAAAATTTCAGGAGAGAGTATGAAAATTATATATTTTATCCGCCACGCAAAGGCTAAAAAAATCGCCGCTACTGACTTTGATAGGCCACTTAACTCTAAGGGCAAAAAGGCTGCAAAATTAATGGCTGGAAGATTAAAAAGCAAAAAGATACTACCAGAGCTTATAATCTCATCGCCAGCTAAACGAACAGCCAAAACGGCTAAAATCATAGCAAAAAATATAAATTTCAATGGCAAAATAAAATTTGAAAAATCCCTATACGAAGCTAATACGCAAGATTATTTAAAACTCATATGGCAGATTGATAATTCTTTAAATAGCGTATTTATCATAGGACACAATGATACTCTAACTCAAATTTGCGAAATTTTAAGCGATAGTCATATTGGCAATATTCCTACTGGTGGGGTTTTTGGGATTGAGTTTGATGTGAAGGAATTTAAGGAGATAGGGGCTAGAGTTGGGCGAGTTTTGCTCTTTGACTACCCAAAAAAGATAGAATAAACTTAAATTTAGATTAATTATAAAAATTATTTATAGTTTAATGGTTTAATTTAGTTAAAACTTGATAAAATAAACAAAATTTTAAATAAAGGACATAAATGGCAGATATAATCTACACTTACACAGACGAGGCGCCAGCTTTGGCTACATTTTCACTTTTACCGGTTATTAAGGAGTTTTTAAGTCGTGGCGGTATTACCATAGATACTATGGATATATCTTTAGCTGGTAGGATTTTGGCAAATTTCCCTGAAAATTTAAAAGATGATCAAAAAGTTCCAAACTATCTAGAAATTCTAGGTGAAATGACTAAAGAGAAAACGGCAAATATTATAAAGCTTCCAAATATTTCAGCATCGCTCCCGCAGCTAAATGCGGCTATTGCTGAGCTTCAATCAAAGGGCTTTAATGTGCCAAACTATCCAGAAAACCCATCAAATGAAAAAGAAGCTGATATAAAAGCAAGATATGCTAAAGTTCTAGGAAGTGCGGTAAATCCAGTTTTAAGAGAGGGTAACTCAGATAGAAGATGCGCTGGTGCGGTAAAAGCTTACGCCAAAGAGTTTCCACATAAAAATGGCGCTTGGGATAGCAGCATTAAGACAAGAGTGGCGTATATGGATAGTGGCGATTTTTATGGTAATGAAAAATCAGTAATAGTTAAAGATTCAACCGAATTTAAGATCGAATTTACAGACAAAAATGGCAATACAAAAGTGCTAAAAGATGGTATAAAAGCAGCTGCTGGAGATGTGATTAGTGCTACATTTATGAGTGCGGCAAAATTAGATAAATTCATTGCTAAAACCATAGAAGAAGCTAAAAAAGAGTCTTTATTATACTCAGTTCATCTAAAAGCTACAATGATGAAAGTAAGCGATCCAGTTATGTTTGGTCACTTTGTAAAGGTATTTTTCGCTGAAATTTTTGATGAATTTGGTAGTGAGTTAAATACAGCTGGAGTAGTGGCAAATAATGGTTTAAAAGATCTATTTGCTAAGATAGAAAATCTACCTATAAAAGATAAAATCATAGCAAAATATAATGAAATTTTAGATAAAAATCCTGATCTAGCAATGGTAGATAGCGATAAAGGAATTACAAATTTACATGTTCCAAGTGATGTTATTATCGATGCATCTATGCCTGCAATGATAAGAAATAGCGGTAAAATGTGGAATAAAGATGGCAAAACAGCTGATACCCTAGCAGTTATTCCAGATCGCACATATGCGACTATTTATGAGGCTACAATTGATGATTTAAAGGCAAATGGAGCATTAAATCCAGCTACTATTGGTAGCGTTTCAAATGTAGGCTTGATGGCTAAAAAAGCAGAAGAGTATGGTAGCCACGATAAGACATTTATCGCTAGTGAAGCTGGTAAATTCATAGTTAGTAGTGGCAGTGGCGATAAAATGGAATTTGAAGTTGAAGCTGGCGATATTTTTAGAGCTATGCAAGCAAAAAGCGAAGCTATAAAAGATTGGATTAAACTTGCGATTAATAGGGCAAAAGCGACACACTCAGCTACAATTTTCTGGTTAGATAGCGCTAGAGCTCATGATGCTAGTATGATCAAAATAGTAAATTCAGAGCTTAAAAACTACGATTTAAGCGGTCTAGATATTAGCATTGCAGCTCCAACTGAAGCGATTAAAAAGTCAATTTCTATAATACGAACTGGCAAAGATGCTATTAGCGTAACTGGTAATGTATTAAGGGATTATTTAACTGATTTATTCCCAATTTTAGAGCTTGGAACAAGTGCAAAAATGCTATCAATAGTCCCACTTTTAAGTGGTGGCGGTCTATTTGAGACTGGTGCTGGTGGTAGTGCGCCTAAAATCGCTCAACAATTAATAGAAGAAAATCACCTTCGCTGGGATAGCTTGGGCGAATTTTTAGCCCTTGGTGCAAGTTTAGAGCATTTAGCTAATGTAAGTGGCAAAAAAGAAACAGCCATCTTAGCTAAAACGCTTGATAAAGCAATTGCGAGCTATTTAAAAAATGATAACTCTCCACGCAAAAATGTGGGAGAAAATGATAATAGAGGTAGCCATTTCTATTTAGCACTATATTGGGCTGATGAACTAGCTAAAAGTGAGTTATCTTCTAAATTTACGGCTATCGCACAAGCTTTAAATGAGAATAAATCTGCCATTACAAATGAGCTAAATGGCTCTCAAGGAAATAGGGTAGATGTCGGTGGATACTATATCTTTGATGATGCTAAGGTATCAGCCGTAATGCGTCCAAGTCAAATTTACAACCAAGCTATTAAGAAATAAGTTGTGAAAATCGCAATAATAGGCGCTGGAAATGTAGGAGCTAGCATTGCTAGTCTTCTCATTTCTAAGCAGATGTGTGATGAGATCGCACTTATTGATATTAACCAAAATTTAGCTAAAGCCAAGGCGATTGATCTATCGCAAATGGCAATTGCCTTAGGTGTAAATATTAGCGTAATTAGTGGCGATGATTACAAGCTTTTAAGCGATTTTGATATTGTGATAATAACTGCTGGAATGGCTAGAAAAGATGGACAAAGTAGAGCAGAACTTGTCAAAATTAACGCTGATATAGTAGCCAAAGCATCTAATAAAATTGCTAAATTTGCTCCAAATTCAATAATAATCGTAGTAACAAATCCACTTGATATAATGGTTTATGTAGCTTGTAAGGCTAGTGGCTTTGATAGAAGCAAGGTTATAGGAATGGCTGGCGAGTTAGATAGTGCTAGACTTAAATTTGCCTTGCAAAATCATCTAAAGAGAGATATGAGTAGCTCAAAATCCCTTGTAATAGGTATGCATAGCGATAGTATGATACCATTAATCGATGAAAATTTAAGTGATAGCGAGCTAAATGAGATTAAATCTCAAACCATAAATGGCGGAGCATTGATCGTAAAATTGATGAATACATCTGCATTTTATGCTCCAGCAGCTGGAGTGATAAATATATGCGAAGCATTGATAAATGGTAGTACAAAGGTGCTTAGCTGTTCGGTTTTAGACTCTAATTTTATAGCATTTAGTCGCCCAGTGGTTATTGATAGAAGTGGAGTAAAAGAGATTTTGGAGTTAAATTTAAAATCAAAAGATAGAGAAATTTTGGATAAAAGCATAGAAGAATTTATAATTTATATTAATAATCTTAATATAAATAGTGCTAATTTTAACTTTAGCTAAAGTTATTATTTTAGTTTTTTTATTTATCTATTTTATTAACTTTTTTAAGATAAAGTAGCACAAAAGTTTTTAAATTTGATTTTGCATTTGGCAAAATTTGGTGTTTATTTGCTTGATTTCAAGCAGTTTAGTCGCTACGATTGTAGCTAGAATTTTATTTAAGTTGTACTTAAATTTAATAGGAGATAGTAATGATAGAACAACCGCTTAATACAGCTGTTTGGGTAGATGAGAGTAGGTGTAAGGCTTGCGATATTTGTGTAAGTTACTGCCCTGCTGGTGTTTTGAATATGAAAGAAGATATTCACGCTATTCAAGGAATGATGATAGAAGTCAGCCACCCTGAATCGTGCATTGGCTGTAGGGATTGTGAGCTTCACTGCCCTGATTTTGCTATTTATGTGGCTGAAAAAGGATTTAAATTTGTTAAACTTAGCCCTGAGGCTAAAGAGAGAGCTGCGGCTATTAAGGCAAATCATTTTAGGAAAGTTAATTAAGGATATTAGATGAGAGAGTTAATAACAACAGGAAATGCTTTAGCGGCAAAAGCAGCTATTGAGTGTGGCTGTAATTTTTTTGGTGGTTACCCTATTACTCCATCAAGTGAGATTGCGCATGAATTAAGCGTAGCGTTACCAAAAAATGGTGGCAACTTCATTCAAATGGAAGATGAGATTGCTGGTATTTCAGTAGCACTTGGTGCTAGTATGACTGGGGCTAAAGCTATGACAGCAAGCTCAGGGCCTGGTATTTCACTAAAAGCTGAGCAAATTGGCCTTGGATTTATAGCTGAAATTCCATTAGTAATTGCAAATGTAATGCGTGGTGGCCCATCAACTGGTCTTCCAACTCGTGTGGCTCAAGGTGATATTTTACAAGCTAAAAGCCCAAGCCATGGTGATTTTTGCTCTATTGCAGTAGCACCTGGCAATTTAGATGAAATTTACACTGAGACAATAAGAGCATTTAACCTAGCTAATAGATTTAGCACTCCAGTATTTTTACTTCTTGATGAAACAATCGGTCATATGCAAGGCAAGGCTAGCATACCAGAATTAAGTGATATAAAAATTGAGCCTAGACGCGAATTTAAAGGTGACCCAGCTGATTATAATCCATATGAAGCAAAAGAAGATGAGCCAGCTACGCTAAATCCATTCTTTAAAGGTTATCGCTATCATATTACCGGTCTTCATCACGGCCCTACAGGCTTCCCTACTGAAGATGGTAAAATAGTAGATTATAATATTAAAAGATTGTTTAATAAAATTCACGCTCATCTAGATGAAGTTATCAAATTTGAAGAGTATAAGCTAGAAGATGCTGATATATGCATTATCTGCTATGGAAGTGTGAGCTTAGCAGCTAAAGAGGCAGTTGATAAGTTAAGAGCTGAAGGGATAAAAGCTGGTATATTTAGACCGATTACACTATGGCCAAGCCCAGAGGCAAAAATTAAAGAGATTTGTGCTAAATTTAAAAATATCTTAGTAACTGAGCTAAATATGG
Organism: Campylobacter sp. RM19073; assembly: GCF_024723495.1. Classification (NCBI taxonomy): domain Bacteria; kingdom Pseudomonadati; phylum Campylobacterota; class Epsilonproteobacteria; order Campylobacterales; family Campylobacteraceae; genus Campylobacter; species Campylobacter sp. RM19073. The sequence goes on from NZ_JANQCT010000001.1 coordinate 136,637, forward strand.
GGCAATATCTAGGCGAGATACAAAGATGCTCTTTAAGAGATGATTTTAAAACACTATTAAAAGCAAACGGCAGACCAATTAGCCCAAGCGAAATTATTAGTAAAGTCAAGGAGTTTTAATTATGGCTTTTAATTATGATAACTATTTAAGAACAAGCAAAATGCCGACACTTTGGTGTTGGGGTTGTGGTGATGGTGTAATTTTAAAAAGCGTTATCCGTGCTATAGATGCTATGGGATGGAATATGGATGATGTCTGCGTAGTAAGTGGTATTGGATGTAGCGGACGCTTCTCAAGCTATGTTAATTGCAACACTGTCCATACTACTCACGGCCGTGCGATCGCATATGCTACAGGTATCAAACTAGCAAATCCAGATAAACATGTAATAGTAGTAACTGGTGATGGCGATGGCTTGGCAATTGGTGGTAATCACACAATTCATGGATGTCGTAGAAATATAGATATTAATCACATTTTGATTAATAACTTTATTTATGGTCTTACAAATTCACAAACAAGCCCTACAACTCCACAAGGATTTTGGACTGTTACAGCACAATGGGGTAATATAGACCCAAATTTTGATGCTGCGAAGTTAGCAACAGCCGCTGGAGCTACATTTGTGGGTCGTGAGACTGTCATTAACCCAACTAGAATTGAGAAAATGCTAATAGAGGGCTTTAAACACGAAGGCTATAGCTTCTTTGATATATTCTCTAACTGCCATATAAATTTAGGTAGAAAAAATAAAATGGGTGAAGCCACACAAATGGTAAAATGGATTGATGAAAGAACTCTACCTAAGGCTAAATTTGAATCATTAAGTGATGAGGAGAAAAAGGGTAAATTCCCTACAGGTGTGCTATTTAAAGATGATACTCATATGGAGTATTGTAAAGCATATGCCAAAGTAAAAGAAGCAGCTCAAAACAAGACAAAAATCAACTTTGAGGAGATAATATGAGTTTAGCAGAGTTAAGATTTGTTGGGGTTGGCGGTCAAGGTGTTATCCTAGCTGGAGAGATACTCTCAGCAGCCAAGATTGAAGCTGGTGGATATGGCGTTAAGGCTTCTACATACACATCTCAAGTTCGTGGCGGTCCAACTAAGGTTGATATTATTTTAAGCGATGAAGAGATTAAGTATCCATATGCAAATGAAGGCGAAATTTGCTTTATGCTAGCAACTGCTCAAAATAGCTATAATACCTTTAAAGATGGGGTTAAAGATGGTGGTATAATCGTAATTGAGCCAAATTTAGTTAAGCCTAGCGAAGAGGATAAAAAACGCTGGAAAATATATGAAATTCCTATTATATCAATTGCTAAAGATGAAGTGGGTAATGTAATTACTCAAAGCGTTGTGGCTCTTGGTGTGGCTGTTAAATTTACAGGCGTGATGGATGAAGAGATTGTAAGAAATAAGATGCTAAGCTCAGTTCCTGATAAGGTCAAAGAGGCAAATAATAAAGCTTATGATTTAGGACTCTCATACGCTGCTAAATGTATGCAGTAAATACTCTTTTAACCAAAGCCTAAATATTGGCTTTGGTATTCTATTACAATAATTAATTAAGCAGATTTTAGAGTTTGCTTTGATATAATCTAACCTTTAAATTTACCCTTAAAGGAAACACAATGGCAAAAATTGGTATAGTATATGGCTCAAATGCTGGAGATACTAAAGCTGTAGCAGAGTATATAGGCAAAAATTTTGATAGCGAGATAATCGACGCTAAGGATTTGACGCTTGAATTTATAAATCAATATGATAGATTGATTTTTGCAGCATCTACTCATGGTCATGGAGAGTTGCAAAAGGATTTCAAAGCTAAATTAGATTTAATTAGCGAGGCTGATTTTGGTGGTAAGACTTTAGCCCTTGTAGGGGTTGGTGGCACTATCAAACATCCTACTACATTTCTTGATGGCTTGGTAGAGTTTTTACCATTAATTCGTGGCGCTAAACTTGTGGGTGCAACTGATATTGATGGATATGTGTTTAAAAACTCACTATCATTTATCAATGGCAAATTTATAGGTCTTGGAGTTGATTATAAAAATGATGAAAATTGGCAAAAAAGAGCTGATAAGTGGGTTGAATCTATTAAATCTGAGTTTTAATCTTAAAGCTTAAAATTAGCCATGGAAGCCTTTTTATTTGCAGAGTATGTCGGTATCGCATCAGCATCTTTGAGTGGCTTTTTATTTGGGATACGTAGGGGTTGTGACTGGCTAGGTGTATTTTTAGCCGCATTTTTAACAGCACTTGGCGGAGGGCTAATCCGTGATGTTATAGTCGGTCGCCCTGCGTACTCTTTTACTCACTATATTCCTGTTTGTATAGTTTTATCTGTTATGATTTTAGCTTTTTTACTGAAATTTCATAAAAAAGATAGAAATAATTTAGATAAAAAATTTATATTTATTATGACTGACGCTGTAGATGTAGTAAGCTTTTCTATTGTTGGTGCTATTGTATCTTTGGAGTTTGGTCTTAATATTTTTGGTGTAATTATGGTGGCATTTTTTAATGGTGTTGGCGGTGGGATTATACGAGATATGCTATTAAACGAGGTTCCATGGTTTTTAAAAACTGGATTATACGGCACAATTAGTATGGGGGTTGGGGCGATATACTATTTTATGTATTTAGCTGAGCTAACTAGCATTTATTGGATATTTGCTCTATTTATATTTGGTGTTGCATGGCGGCTTGTAGCATATTATAGAAATTGGAATTTGCCGCAAATTCACTATAAGGATTGATTTATGCTGATGAATAACTATAGTAGAGCTAGTGTTAGTTTTGTGCGTGGTAAAGGTGCTACTTTGTGGGATAAATGTGGTAAAGATTATATAGATTTTGCTAGTGGGATTGGGGTTTGTGCTTTGGGTCATAGCCATAAAGGTGTAGAAAAAGTCATCTCAAAACAGGCTAAAACACTACTTCACACTTCAAATTTATACAATATCACTCCACAATCTAAACTTGCCGATAAAATCTCAAATATGCTAGGTGGTGGATATGAGCTATTTTTTGCTAATAGTGGTGCTGAGGCAAATGAGTGTGCGATAAAATTGGCTAGAAAATTTGGTTTTATTAAAGGCCGAAAAAGCGAAATTATCAGCCTTAAAAACTCATTTCATGGCAGAACTATCGCAACTTTAGCGATGACTGGTCAGGATAAATTTCATCCAGATGAATTTGGGGCTTATCCAGATGGATTTAAATTTTATGATGATATAGATGAGATTATTAAAAATTTAAATCAAAATACCGCAGCTGTGATAATTGAGCTAGTCCAAGGTGAGGGCGGCATAAATCCGCTTGATAAGGCTAAAGTCCAAGAGTTAGCTAGGATTTTAAAGCAAAGAGATATTTTGCTTATCACCGATGAAGTCCAATGCGGCGTATATCGCACAGGGGAGTTTGTAACATCTAAATTATATGATATAACGCCTGATATTATCACATTTGCTAAAGGGCTTGGCAATGGAGTGCCAATTAGTGCGTGTGCAAGTAGGGTATCTATCTTTAAGCCAGGAGATCATGGAAGCACATTTGGTGGCGGATTTTTGGTAACTAGCGTGGCTGAATATGTGCTTAGCCAATTAAGCAGATTAAAAAATAGTGGAAAATTGGATAAAAAAATAGCTAAATTTGAAAAAAATTTAGATAAATTAGTGGAGCAAAATAGCGATATTTTTCTTAAAAGAGTTGGTCTTGGATTAATGCAAGGCATAGTGGTTAAAGATAGCAATTTATTAAGCAAAATAGTATCAAAAGCTTTAGAATGTGGGGTTTTGGTATTAAGATCTGGTGATAGTACCTTAAGATTTTTGCCACCACTAAATTTAAGCAAAAAAGAGATGAAAGATGGTTTTGCTAGATTAAAACTAGCAATTAGCGAGATTAAAAAATGAGGCTTTTAACTTATAAACAAGATAATCAAATTAAGCTTGGTGTATTGAGTGCAAATAATGGAGTTATCGATATTAGTAGCGTTGGAATAGATAAAAAAGATATGAATGATTTGATAACCACTCTAGATCAAGCTCAATATCAAATTCTAAATGAATTAAGCTTAAAAAGCGGTGGTGAGCCATATAATAATATCCAGATATTATCGCCGATTTTAAGCCCACTTCAAGATATTATCTGTCTTGGGATTAATTATATGGAGCATGCTAAGGAGTCATATAGGTTTAAAAAGATTGAATTTGATGGCAAGAGAGAATTTCCTGTATATTTTGGTAAAAGGGCTAACTATATTTTGGGTGATGGAGCTGTATTTCCAAGCCATAGCCAGATAACTCAAACGCTAGATTATGAAGTGGAGCTAGCATTGATTATTAGTAAAGATGCTTTTAATGTTCCTATTAATAAGGCTTTAGAGTATGTCTTTGGCTATACAATTTTAAATGATATTAGCTCACGAGATATTCAAAATAGATATAAGCAGTGGTATTATGGTAAAAGCTTAGATGGCTCAACGCTAATGGGGCCTTGGATTGAGACTGACCTTGATATATCAAATTTAAAAATTAGCTCAAAAGTAAATGGCGAGCTAAGGCAAAATGCAAATACCGTAGATATGATATTTGATGCAGCATATATAATAAGTGATTTAAGTGCAGGTATGACTTTAAAAGCTGGCACAATAATATCACTTGGCACGCCAAGTGGAGTAGGTATGGGCTTTACTCCGCCAAAATATCTTAAGAAAGGCGATGTGATAGAGTGCGAGATAGAAGGCATTGGGGTATTGAAAAATATAGTTGGCTAATAGTCTTATTTAGATAAATTTAAATTAAAAAAGGAATCAAAATGGCAGATGAAGATATAAAATTAGAGAGCAAGAAAAGTCCGGTGGTGCTAATAGCTATTATTGGCGTGGTTGTATTTTTATTAATTATTGGGATAATTGTTGTTATGCTTTTAATGAGTGGCGGAGATGATAAGCAAGTCTCTCAAGCCGCTAATGTCCCCCCAACTCAAGTAGCACCAAAACAACGCTCCAATGATTTTTTTAATATCGGTCCAGTCTATCCGATGGAGCAATATGTCGTAAATTTACTTAGCGAAAGTGGCACTAGATACCTAAAAACCACAATGAATTTAGAGCTAAGCGAAGAGACTTTAAGCTCAGAAATAGATAAAAAACAAGCATTAATCAGGGATATTATCATAAGAAGTCTATCAGCTAAAACATATGAAGATGTAAGCACAGCCAAAGGCAAAGAGCGTCTAAAAGATGAGTTAGTAACTAGAATAAATGAGGTTCTAAGAGATGGATATATTAAAAATGTCTTTTTTACTGATTTTATCGTTCAATGATAGGCATTGATATTGTAAGCATAGATAGGATCGCCAATGCTAAAATAAGGCATGGTGAGCTATTTTTGCGTAAATTTTTAAATAGTAGCGAGATAGAAATTGCTAAGAGTGATGCTACTATAGCTGGGTTTTGGGCTGCAAAAGAGGCTATTAGCAAGGCTCTTGGCTGCGGAATTGGAGCGGAATTTAGCTTTAATGACGCTACCATATACAAAGATAGCAAAGGTGCTCCAAAGATTAAATTTGCCAAACACATAGAGAGTAAATTTAATATCAAAAGCTCATCGCTTAGTATCACGCACGATGGCGGATTTGCGATTGCTGCGGTTATTATTGAAAGAATAAATTCCCATTGAGCTTTAAGCCCAATGGGTTAAATTAGCAAGAATATACTGTTTTAAACTCAAATGGAGTAGGGCGTTGCTCATATGGCCATACTTGAGTTTCAAATTTATAGTGTTGATATGTATCTATAAAGTGCTCTGTCATTATAGCGCTTAAATATTTATTATCACGGATTACAGCCTCTAAGCTTCCTCTTAGTGTATGTGGTAATTGCTCAATTCCACGCTCTCTAATCTCATCAAGAGTTAGCTCAAATAGATCCTCATCCATTGGCCCTACTGGCTCAATTTTATTTTTGATACCATCAAGTCCTGCCATCAGCATTGCTGCAAATGCTAGATATGGGCAAGCGGTGCTATCAGGAAATCTAAACTCAGCTCTTACGCTTTTTTCACCTGATCCATATGGAATTCTACAACTAGCACTTCTATTTTGGCAAGAGTATGTTAAAATGCTTGGTGCTTCAAATCCAGGAATTAATCTTTTGTAGCTATTTGTGCTTGGATTGGTAAATGCTGCAACGCTTCTAGCATGTTTTAATACCCCGCCAATATACCATCTAGCCATATCGCTTAGATTAGCGTATGTTCCAGCTTTATAAAATAAATTTTTACCATCTTTCCATATGCTTTGATGGACATGCATACCGCTACCATTATCGCCATATAGTGGTTTTGGCATAAATGTGGCTGTTTTGCCATTTAAATGAGCTACCATTTTTACTATATATTTATAAATTTGCACATTATCGGCAGCTTCTACTAATGTTCCAAATTTCACACCTATTTCGCCTTGACCTTGAGCAACTTCGTGATGCACCACAAAGGTCTCAAGACCTACTTGTTCTAGCACATTTACCATTTCAGCTCTTAGATCTACCATTGAGTCAATTGGTTGAACTGGATAGTATCCGCCTTGTGCTCTTGGACGATGACCGCTATTATAACCATCTTTATAGTCTTTAGCGTCATTCCATTCGCCCTCTTCAGTATCTACTTCATACATAGCACAATTTTGTTTATCGATAATTCTTACATTATCAAAGACAAAAAACTCATTTTCAGGTCCAAAATACGCAACATCGCCAATTCCGCTATCTTTTAGGTGTTGCATAGCCTTTTTAGCGATTGAGCGAGGGCATTTCTCATATAGATCATTTTTATATATATCATATACATCGCATATTACGATGATTGTTGTATCGGCAGTAAATGGATCTAAAAATGCAGTCTCAACATCAGGTATAAGCATCATATCCGACTTATGTATAGGCTGCCACGCATCAATTGAACTACCATCAAATGGAATTCCCTTAAAAGAATCTACATTTATTGCTTTAATATTATATGATACGTGATGCCATGTTCCTTTTAGATCAGTAAAGCGAAAATCAACAAATTTAACCTCATTTTCATCACAATATGTGAAAAATTCGCTAACGCTATTAACAAATCTACCCATAGGCAAACTCCTTAAAAATTAAAATTTTGACATTATAGCATAAAATAGCAATTTTAATTTTAAATTTATATTGAAATCTATACTATTTTAAATTTTTACCATTTTTTTCTCACGATTTTGGTATATTACAACCTCGTTATAACCAAATTTTTTAGCTTTTTCTATAGTTTTATCCATATTTAAGCCAACATGTTCTACGCAGTGAGCATCGCTAGATAGAGTAATATCAATACCCATCTGACTCATCATCTCCAAAATTTCATCTCCAGGGTAAATTTCGCCCACTGGTTTGCGAAGTCCAGCGCTATTTAGCTCGATACTCATACCGCTTTTTTTGATCTCTTTTAGAGCATCACTAGCGATAATTTTAATATCTTTTTTAGGCTTATAGTTAAAAACTTTGATTAAATCAATATGACCGACTATATCGAATTTACCATATCTTGCCATATCTTTGATAGCATTAAAATAGTCTATATAAATTTGATCAATATCTCTATTTTTATACTCTCCGATAAACTCAGGATTATCAAATCCCCAGCCATTTAAAAAATGCACCGAACCAATGAGATAATCAACCTTAGCTCCCATCACTCGCTCATCTATAAATCCTGGTAAATAATCCACCTCATAGCCAAAAAGAATCTCCATCTTGCCTTTAAATTCAGCTTTAACCATCTCAATTGACTCTTTATAATCATCCATATCCTTAAAGCTCATTCTATATTTTTGATCAAAATTCATCGGTGCGTGGTCGCTAAATCCATAATATTTACACCCTTGATTAAACGCAGCCTTAGCATACTCAATGGGCGTCCCAGTAGCGTGATTACAAAGTGGGGTGTGGTTATGTAAATCTACAATCATAAATAATCCTTGAAAATATCAATAATATTTATAATTATACAAGATGAAAGATTAAATATAAATTTGGATAATAAAATAATAAAATGGTGCGCCCTAGAGAATTCGAATCTCTGACCTTTTGAACCGCAATCAAATGCTCTATCCAGCTGAGCTAAGAGCGCACTTTAAATTTAAGAGTTAGAATTATACTAAATCATTTCTTAAAATTAGCAAAATTTAAAATATTTTTTTGAAATTTATATGAATTTGATAATGTAAAGCAAAATTTATATAAATTTAGATACAATCACGCAATTATGTTCTTAAGGAGTTCTTATGACGCAAGAAGAGTTAGATGCGTTAATGGCTGATGATTTAAGCGATTTAGGTAATAGTATAGATGATATAGATAAGATTGGTCTTGATAATGAGGCAAATTCAAAAGAAGACGCTGATAGCGTAGTTCAAGATGATGGGCATATTATAACGCATGATAATTATAGGGTAAGCTCTACTGCGGCTTGGCCACCACCGCCACCGACAGATGATCACAAAGTAGTTCATCAGCTTGATGATGTCACGAAAGATTCAGAAAAAAAAGCCACAGAGATGTTTGATAAGCTTGAGACTATTAGTGGATTTTTCGCAGATGCTGAAGGCGTATCAAATGATATAAAAGCTGGTATAGCAAAAAATCTAGAAATATTTGAAAATCTACACTCTAAATTCCCTAATGTAGCGGCATTTGAAGAGCTTTTAGAGCTTAATAAAAATTTAGATACCAAGCTAGATGATACGATAAATAGCCTTCAAATGGGACAAGATGAAGTTATGATGACTATGGATATGATGCAATATCAAGATATTCATCGCCAAAAAATAGAGAGAGTTATTAATGTAATGCGCGCTTTGAGTAAATATATGAATAGCTTATTTGAAGGTAAAATAGATGATGATAAGCGGGTTGGCTCTGCTATTCATATAGATGGGGATACTACAACCGAAGATGTTGTAAGTAACGCCGATATAGAAGCTTTAATTGAATCATTGAGTAAAAAGTGAAAAGACCAGAACTTTTAAGCCCAGCTGGGAATTTAACCAAGCTTAAAATCGCTTTGGCTTATGGGGCTGATGCGGTTTATGCTAGTGTAGGTAACTTCTCTTTGCGTCAAAGAAGTGCGAAGGAATTTAATCTTGAAAGCTTTGAATATGGTGTAAAATTAGCCCATAAAAGCGGGGTAAAATTTTACGCTACAATAAATGGATTTCCATATAATACTCAGCTTGATAATCTCAAAAAACATATTAAAACTATTAGCGAATTTGGCGTAGATGCCTTTATTATCGCAACTCCAGGAGTTATGAAACTTGCTAAAGAGATTGCTCCAAATATTGAGATACACCTTTCTACACAAGCAAATGTAATGAATTATCTTGATGCTCAAATTTATCACGATATGGGTGCTAGTAGGATTGTCGCTGCTCGTGAGATGAGCCTAAAAGATGCGGTGCTAATAAAAGAGATGATACCAAGCTTAGAATTAGAGATATTTTGCCATGGGTCAATGTGCTTTGCATACTCTGGTAGATGTCTAGTCTCAGCAGTCCAAAGCGGTAGATTAAGCAATCGTGGAAGTTGTGCTAATGATTGCAGATTTAACTATGAATTATACGCTAAAAGCCCAGATAATGGGGCGTTATTTCGCCTAGAAGAGAGCGAGCATGGCACACATATAATGAACTCTAAAGATCTAAATTTAAGTAAGCATATAGAGAGAGTCATTAAAACCCAAGCCATAGATAGCCTAAAAATAGAGGGTCGCACAAAAAGCGAGTATTATGTTGCTTGTGCGACAAAAGCCTATAAGATGGCAATTGATGATACTATAGCGGGTAATTTCCGTCCAGAAATTTATGAAGCTGAGCTAAATACGCTTAAAAATAGAGGCTTTAGCGATGGCTATCTCATTCATAAGCCTTATGAGAGAGAAGATACGCAAAATCATATAAATAGCATAGAAGAGGGCACTCATCAAGTCCATGCTATTAGCACTGATGGGGTTAGCTTTAAAACCAAATTTAAGATAGATACCAAGCATGAATACGAGATCTTTGCTCCTGTTAATGCTGTGATAAATAGCGTAGAGAATGAGCTAGGAAGTATCTATAAAAAAGATGATAAATACTATGTAAAATTCAAAAAATTAATAAGCACAAAAGGCAAAGAATTTGATGAAATTCATAGTGGAAATGAGAATGAGATTAGGCTTCCTGCTAATTTGCCTGAGTTTAGTTTTTTGCGTAAAGAGATTATAAAAGGAGAGTAGATGAAATTTATAAGCATTATAATGGGTAGTAAGAGCGATTATGAGATTATTAGTGAAACGGCTAAGATTTTAGAGGAATTTGATGTCAAATATGAGATGATTATTAGCTCAGCTCACAGAAGCCCAGCTAGAACTCATCAATATGTAGAAGATGCCGATGCTAGGGGTGCGGCTCTATTTATATGTGCAGCTGGTATGGCAGCTCATTTAGCTGGAGCGGTATCGGCTTATACTATTAAGCCAGTTATTGGTGTGCCTATGGGTGGATCAGCTGTAAATGGCGTAGATGCGCTATACTCCACAGTTCAAATGCCAGCTGGCATACCAGTGGCAACTCTAGCCATTGGTAAGGCTGGAGCTAAAAATGCTGCGTATTTAGCAATGCAAATTTTAGCCCTAACTGATGAAAATTTAGCAATAAAATTAAAAGAAGATAGAGAGAAACAAGCTAAATTATTAGAGGCAGATTCTAAAAAGATCGAGGTGCTTCTAGGTGGTGCTAAATGAAAACATATCTAGCCATTGATGAGTTTTGTCAGCTAGTTCATTTAAAACGAGAAGTTGTAGATGGCATGATCCAAAGAGGTGCATTAAATACAAAAATAGATAATGATATAGTCTATATAGAGGCAAATGAAGGCACTATGAGCGTGGTGCCAACTAGCAATGGAGAGATGGTAGTAAGCGGGGAGCCTTATACCTTGCCTGGAGAGAGCTTTGTAGAAAAGACCATTGGGACTATTTTAAATTTACACGAAAAAGTTTTAGACGCTAAAGATGAGACGCTAGATGCACTTAGAAATGAGAATAAATTTCTCAAAGAGGCTTTATACTCCATGCAAGAACTATATGATGAAGATAGAAAAACCGTAGAGACGCTTACTAATCAGCTTAAATTGGCTCAAGAAGAGGTTGAGTTTTTAAAGAGAAAATATAAGCTAATGTGGAATAAAGCAATAGAGAATTTTAATGACAATAAAGGAAATTTATGACATTTAGCCAGATAATTTTAACTCTTCAGCAGTATTGGAATGAGCAAGGTTGCATTGTCGTCCAACCATATGATATGCCAGCTGGCGCTGGGACATATCATCAAGCTACATTTTTACGCTCTTTAGGAGATAAGCCTTGGAATGTGGCATATGTAGCTCCATCTCGCCGTCCAACCGATGGTAGATATGGTCAAAACCCAAATAGACTTGGTAGCTACTATCAATTTCAAGTAATAATGAAACCAAGCCCAAAAAATATCCAAGAGCTATATCTAAAAAGCTTAGAAAGGCTTGGATTAGACCTTAAAAAACATGATATTAGATTTGTAGAAGATAACTGGGAGAGCCCAACTCTTGGTGCGTGGGGCTTAGGCTGGGAAGTTTGGCTAGATGGTATGGAGGTTACGCAATTTACATATTTTCAGCAAGTTGGCGGAATACCTTGTGAGGTAGTTAGCGCAGAAGTAACATATGGAATCGAACGCCTAGCTATGTATCTTCAAGATAAAGATAGTGTTTATGATATTATTTGGGATGAGCATAATTCAAATGTAGTAACCTACGGCGATGTCCATAAACAGAGCGAATTTGAATTTAGCAAATATAACTTTGAAATAGCTGATACTGCTAAGCTCTTTGATTGGTTTGACTCATACTCTAATGAGTGTAAGGCGATTTTGGAGCATGGGTTGGCACTTCCAGCTTATGATTATTGTATGCTTGCGGCACATACTTTTAATGTGCTTGATGCTCGTGGAGCAATTAGCGTTACGCAAAGGCAAGATTATATCCTTAAGATTAGAGAGTTGGCTAAGGGTTGTGCTATGGCTTATAAAGAGAGTTTAAATAGGTGAAAATATCTGAAATTTACGCTATTTTAGATAGTATAGCGCCATTTGAACTGCAAGAGAGTTGGGATAATTCTGGATTAATCATAGGTAGTATGAGTGATGAATTTGATGATATTGTGCTTAGCTTGGATTTAGATAGCACTATTGTGGCTAGTGCTAAGCCAAATACGCTTTTTATCACTCATCATCCGCTTATTTTTAAAGGATTAAAAAGAGTTGATAGTAGCAAATATCCATCAAATTTAATCAAAATGATGATTAAAAAGGATATTAGCCTAATCTCAATGCATACTAATTATGATAAGGTTGTTTTAAATAAATTTGTTTTAAGCGAGATTTTGGGTTATCAAGATTATGAACAATATGGCGATTTTATACTTAAATTTGAGGTAAATCAGAGCTTTGAAGAGTTTGTATCTAGGATAAAATCTAAATTAAATTTACCAACTTTAAGGGTTGTAAAGGGGTCTGAATTTATAAAAACGGCCGCAATTTGCACTGGAAGTGGGAGTGAATTAATTGGTAGCTTTGAGGCTGATTGCTTTTTAAGTGGCGACTTTAAGTATCACACAGCACTTGAATCTTATGAGAATTCGCTTAGCTTAATTGATATAAATCATTTTGAAAGTGAGCGATATTTTGGGAAGTCGTTGGCATTTTACTTGCAAAAATTTAATCTTTTTGCTACAATCACAAATTCAATAAATCCATTTGAATATAGATAACTAAAGGGAAATCAATGAATAAATATCTACAGCAACTTGTAAGTTTATCGCAAATAGACCAAAAAATAGATAGTTACGCACCAAGAATTGAGAGCATTAATAGAAATTTACAACTTAAAAAAGATGAGATAATCGCTATAGATGAAAATATAGAAAAAGTTGATAATGAAATATCAGAATTAAAAGCTCAAATTGCCAATACAAACTCTCACATTAATGAATTTAACGCTAAAATCAAAGAAATTAGTAAAAAAACTTCCGCAGTAAAAAGTGAAAAAGAGATAAAAGCTCTAAATTTAGAAGAGGATTTAGCCAAAGATCAGCTTGAAGCAGCTAATGAAGAGATTAATAGACTTGAGAGGATTATCGATAGTAAAAATGAGTTAAAATCTGAGCTTGAGATGAAAAAAACGCAAATTCAAAATAGCCTTGAGGGTATAAGTAACGAAGTTGCTGATGAGATAAAAGCTATTGATGATGAAAGAAGTAAAATTTATGATCAAAAAGAGAAGCTATTAGCTGATATGAATCAAAAAATTCTTACATTTTATGAAAAAATTCGTAAATGGGCTAAAAATACAGCCGTTGTGCCAGTGAGAAAACAGGCTTGTTATGGCTGTTTTATGAAGATAAATGATAAGACTTATGCTCATATTATCAAAAGTGATGATATCACAACTTGCCCACATTGTGGTAGAATTCTCTATAAAGAGACTACACAGGAGTGATATATACTCTATTTACGGCACTTTTGCTTGGGATTTGTTCGCCGTTTTTATGGCTTTTAAGTTTTAAGCAGAAGTTTATCCGTAGTATAAGGGCAAGATTTTTTTTAATCAAAAATCCAAAACCAAAATTAGCCAAATACCACTTCCACGCTTGTAGTCTTGGTGAAGCTCGTGCTATTGAGCCTTTAGTAAGGCGTTTGGGTGATTGTAGGGTTAGCGTGATTACTCAAACTGGATTTGACTATGCTAGTAAATACGCTGATTGTAGATTTTTGCCTTTTGAGTGTTTTTTACCTTTTTGGCTAAGCAGATCAGATGTTTTGATAGTTTTTGAAGCTGAGTTGTGGCTAAATTTATTTAAAGTTGCTAAATCAAATGGATCAAAAACGGTGCTTTTAAACGCTAGAATTAGCGATAAAAGTTATAAAAATTATCTAAGATTTAAATTTTACTATAGATGGCTTTTTAAATATGTTGATTTGGTGCTAGCTCAAAGCGATTTGGATAAAGAGCGTTTAGCTACGCTTGGGGCAAAAAATATTAAGGTTGTTGGCAATATAAAATCAGCTAATCTACCAAAGCCATCTAAAAACTATGTAAAGCTAGATAAAAGAGTTATAGTAATAGCTAGCTCTCATCAAAATGAAGAGATAAATTTGCTTAAAAATTTAAATTTAAGCCCAAATGATCAGCTTTTTATCGCTCCAAGGCACCCTGAGAGATTTGCTGAAGTGTGTAAAATTATCAAAGATAGCATTAAAAGCGATATGAGCTTTGAGAAATTTAGCGATAATATGGGGTTAAGATCGCAGATTATTCTTGTAGATACTCTTGGGGAGCTAGTGAATTTATATCAAATTGCCGATATTGTCGTGCTTTGTGGCAGCTTTGAATATGGCATTGGAGGGCATAATCCTATAGAGGCGGCTCAGTTTGGTTGTAAAATTCTAAGCGGAGAGTATATCCATAATCAAAAAGACCTATATAAAGCAGTAAGCGGGATTGAGTTTTGCTCATATGAAAATGTGTGGGAGAAGATAAACTCAAATTTAAAAAGCACTAAAATTATAAATATATGCGATATGGATAAGATAATAAAAGAGATAAAAGGATAAATATGCAAAAAGCTTATAAACTTTTAGCCATTCAAGAGGGAATTTCAAATAGTGAAGCAAAAGTGATGATAGATGCTGGGCTTGTAAGCGTAGGCGGTCAAAGAGTTATGCTTGCTAGAGGACTTTTAAAAGAGAGTGCTAAATTTAAGGTAACAAAACTAGCCAAACCAGTGAAAATTTTTGAAGATGAAAATATCATAGCAGTAAATAAACCGCCATTTATCACAAGCCAAAAGATTGCTGAAATGTTTAAATTCCCACTATTAAATCGCTTGGATAAGGAGACTAGCGGAGTAATAATGCTATATAAAAATGATGATTTCCAGCAAAGGGCTATTAGGGAGTTTTCGCAAAATAGAGTGAAAAAAACCTATTTAGCAGTTGTTAAGGGGATAGTGTGTGAAAATTTGACAATTAATCAGCCGCTAACTACCATAAAAACAAGATCTGGAGCATTCGCAAAGATTGATTTAAAAAATGGTAAATCAGCCATCACGCATATCGCCCCAATAGCAGTCGAAGGCAAAAAATCGCTATTAAAAGTAGATATAGAAACAGGTAGAACTCATCAGATTAGGGTGCATTTAGCTAGTAGTGGATTTGGTGTATTGGGTGATGAGAAGTATGCCAAAAGTAGCTCTAATAGATTATATCTACATAGTTTAAGAACTAAAATTTTTGATTATGAGTTTTACGCCGAGCCTAGTAGGGAGTTTTTTAATCAAGGATTTAATGAAATTGATAAAACCATTTTAAAAATGGTTTAAATCAGATTATTTACGCTCTTTTCGCATAAAATTCACTCCTAAACTCAGCAAATTTATCAGCCATTATCGCCTCTCTTATTTGCTTCATTAAATTTAGATAGTAGTGTAGATTATGCAAACTTGCTAGTCTAAAAAATGTAAGCTCTCTAGCCTTATATAGATGATTTAGATAGCCCCTAGAGTATCTTTTACAAGTATAGCACTGGCACTCTTGGTCGATTGGCTCATGGTCGTTTATAAAAGCAGCCGCTTTGATATTGAGCTTACCAAAACTAGTAAATAAAGTCCCATTTCTAGCATTTCTTGTAGGCATCACGCAATCAAACATATCCACCCCACGACTTACATTTTCTACTAGATCCTCTGGGGTACCAACGCCCATTAGATACCTAGGGCGATTTGGGTCGATATATGGCATAACGCCTTGAACTGTATCATACATCTGCTCATTTGACTCACCCACACTTAATCCACCTATGGCTAATCCATCAAAATCCATATCACATAGCGCCGTAGCGCACTCTTTTCTAGCTTTATAATCAGTCCCGCCTTGTATGATACCAAAGAGATTTTGATGAGCGCCAACTCCATTTGCTTTTTGAGCTTTGTGATACATTTGAGCCTCTTTGGCCCATTTTATCGTGCGTTTTAGGCTTAGTTCTATGCGTTCTTTTGTCGCTGGAAGAGCCACTAAATCATCTAAAATCATCATAATATCACTGCCTAAATCATACTGCGTATCTAGCACACTTTTTGGTGTAAAATAGTGCAAACTACCATCTATATGACTTTTAAATTTAATCCCATTTTCATCAGCCTTAGAGCGATGAGAGAGAGAAAAAGCTTGAAATCCACCGCTATCAGTTAGAAAATTTCTATCAAATCCACTAAATCCATGAAGTCCGCCAAATCCCTTAACAACCTTGCTAGTAGGGCGTAAATAGAGATGATATGTATTTGCTAAAATTATCTTAGCGTCTAAAATTTCGCTCATATCTACCGCATCAAGACTCTTAATCGCTCCAAGTGTGCCAACTGGCATAAACACTGGAGTTTGAATTATGCCGTGAGCCATTTTGATGGTGCAAGCTCTTGCGTTTTGGCTTATTTTGTCTATTTTAAATTCCATATAAATCCTTATTTAATTAGCATAATTTTATCAAAATCTTGCTTAGAATTTAGGATATTTAAAGGACAAAATCAAATTTAATCGCTTTTTATCTTTTTTAAATTTCAATTATGCTAAGATAACCATTTTTTATGGAGAGTTGATGAAAAATATTTTGATTATTGCTGATGGAATTTTGGCTAAAAATTTCCTTGAGAGATTATTTAATAGCAAAAATAACGCCTTACATAACTATACAGTAATAACCTATAATGAAGAGACTATCCCTAGCTGGGATGTGAATTTTGAAAATTTTATATTTTATAACTTTGATCCAACTAGTCTTGGTAAGCTAAAGCTACATTTAAAGAGCGAATTTGAACAAGCTATGGTGATAATGCAAAATGAATTTGACATAAAATGCGTATGCGAAAATCTGCGTCAAATTTACCCAAATTTAGATATGGATGTGCTGGATTTATGGGGTATGGGTAGATATTTTAGCGGTGATAATCATATATCTATCATTGATGCTAGGAAAATTTTAAGCTCTAGATTTATGGATTTTTTACCAGATGTGCCAGTTATCGCTGATAATATAGGCATGGGGGTAGGCGAGATTATGGAGGTTCAAGTCCCAAATGGTAGTAGCTACGCCTATAGACATGTAGGAAATATCCGTAAAAAGCGGTGGAAAATAGCTATGATATATAGAAAAGGTAGCTACACCATCGCTACTGCTGATGATTTAATAATGCCAAATGATACACTTTTAATCGTAGGGGAGCCTAGAATTTTAGAAAGCGTTTTTCGTGCGATTAAAAAGGAGCCAGGTCAATTCCCAAATCCATTTGGAAACAATATATATTTAGAGTTAGATATGAAATTTATGAGTAAAAATGAGATAGATCTACTCATAGATGATACTATCGAACTTCATAATAGATTAAATAATAAAAAGCTTTTTATAAAGGTGATAAATCCGACTCTATGCTCTAATTTTAGCCGTATAAAAGAGCTAAAATCTAATAAAATATTTATAGATATTGACTATTTTAGCACTAAAATTTCGATTAATAAATCTAAGATGAATGAGCTTGATATAGGCTTAGTAATCACTAATAGCAAGGTCTTTAACCACTATAAAAGAGGTTTTGAAGCCCTTAAAGTGCCTATTTTAAAAATAGGAAAAAATGGATTTAAAATATTAAAAAAAGGTGTAATACTAGGTGATAAAACAGATGCCGAGAGCAACTCTAGCGTGATAATGGACTGCTGTAAGCAGCTAGATTTTAGTATCGATTTTTATCATTTTGATACTAAAATTGATAATGATAGCAAAAAGGTTATAGAGCATTTTAAGAGTCTTTCTAAAATCTTTAATAAAAAGGTAAATATAATAAATGATGATATTAATCCGCTTTTAAAGTTGCGTAATAGTGATGATATTTTACAATTTTTAAGCTTTAGTAATAAAATTTTGGATAATAAATTTGGAGCGATATTCTCTAAAGATATAAATCGTCTTTACTATATATTAGATGATAATTATCAACTTTTCATACCACAAAATGATAAAATTTAAAGGATAGATATGAAAAATACAGCTTTTATAACTGGAGCTACTTCTGGTTTTGGGGAGGCGATGGCTAGGGCTTTATCTAAAGATGGTTATAAGCTAATCTTGCTTGGTCGCCGTAAAGATAGGCTAGAGAATCTAGCAGATGAATTGCCAAATTCTCATATAATTGCTTGTGATATTAGGGATAAAAATGCTCTATTTAAAGCTATTGATGAGCTACCAAGTGAGTATAGAGATATTGAAATTTTGATTAATAATGCTGGGCTTGCCCTTGGGCTTGAGAGAGTTAATGAGGCGAGTTTAGATGATTTTGAGACTATGATTGATACTAATATAAAAGGGCTTTTATACGCTACTAAGGCTGTTTTGCCTATTATGACTAAGAGAAAAAGTGGCTATATATTTAATCTTGGCTCCGTAGCTGGTCAGTGGCCATATCCTGGTGGGAATGTATATGGTGCTACCAAGGCTTTTGTAAAGCAATTTAGCTTTAATCTTAGAAATGACTTAAAAGGCGATAATATAAGGGTTACAGAGATTGCTCCTGGCATTGCTAAGACTGAATTTAGCCTAGTAAGATACAAAGGAGATGAGCAAAAAAGCGATGCAGTATATGATGGGACAAGCTACCTTGAAGCTGATGATATAGCAAAAATCGTGCTTGATTGTATAAATTTACCTAAACATGTCAATATAAATAGCCTTGAAGTTATGCCTACGACGCAGAGTTGGGCTGGATTTTTCTTTGAAAAAGAGTAGGGCGTGGATTGTAAATATTTACATAGATGCGGTAGCTGCGCCTTAACGATTAGCTATAATGAGCAAAAGAAGCTAAAAATCGCTAAGATAAAAGAGCTTTTTGGAAAGTTTTATAGCGGGGAATTTGAATTTTTTCAATCAAATGAAGTTGGATTTAGGAGTAGGGCGGAGTTTGGTATCTGGCATGAAGATGGCGATATAAGCTACTGTATGCGTGGGGTTAATTCTCAAAAATTGCCAATTGATAGCTGTCAAATAGTGGATTTGAAAATATCAAATTTAATGCCTAGACTGCTAAATGCTATTAAAGATGATGAGGCTTTAGTGGGGCGGCTATTTGGTGTGGAGTTTATCAGTTCGGCTAAAAGCTTGGTGGCAACACTTTTGTATCATAAGGATATAGATCAAATTTATGATAATCTAGCAAGATTACAAAGCAGATTAGAAATCGGCTTGATCGCTAGAAGTAGGGGAGTGAAGCTAGAATTTGGCAATGTAAATATCGATGAGATATTGATGGTAAATGGGCGTAAATTTTACTATACTATGAGTGATACTGCCTTCATCCAGCCAAATAGAAATATGAATGAAAAGATGATTTCATGGGCTGTAGATGGGATTATGGGTGGGGCTGATTTAATAGAATTATATTGCGGTCATGGTAACTTTACTTTACCTATTAGTTTTAAATTTAATCAAGTTTTAGCTACTGAAATCTCAAAAAGCTCAATCAATATGGCTCTTGAAAATTGTAAATTAAATAGCGTAAGCAATATCAAATTTGTTCGCTTAAGTGCTGCTGAGATAATGAGCGCAATGGCTAAAGAGCGAGAGTTTGAAAGATTGCGTGGTGTAGATCTAGATAGTTATAAATTTAGCCATATATTAGTCGATCCACCTCGTGCTGGGTGCGAGGATAGTGTGCTAAAATTTATGAGCGGGATTGATAATATTATCTATATTTCGTGTAATCCACATACACTTAGAGATAACCTAAATATTTTATCACAAACTCACAAGGTGGTTAAATTTGCCATTTTTGATCAATTTGTCCATACTAACCACATAGAATGTGGCGTAATATTAGAAAAATTCAATTAAGATTACTTTCTTTCTATTTTTAATCATACTTTTAAATATATTAAGCTAAATTTAATTTTTGCATTCAAAATTTATATCTTTTTATATAGTATAATTTTACATAAAATAATACATAAAATAATACACATACAAAAGTCAAATATTTCACCTTAAATTTTATGGATAAATTACTATCATACAAAAGGTAAAGTCAATTAAAATATGGTAAAATCGATATATTAATATATAAAAATAGGTTGGAAATTGCTAAATTTATTTTAGTTTGAAAATTATAGTTTTCAATACAAAATATATAAAATAGTGCGTATTTTACTATTTTATATCATTCTAGCTTGGGTTTTTATTTTGGGTTAAGATTTTGGTTTTCAGATACAAAAATATATAAATTATGGCTTTTAGCTTTTATTTATTATTATGTTTATTGATTTTAATTTTGAAATATTACCATTTTGATGTTTTAAGTATTGATTAATATGGGTTTATTTGATTTTAAAATTTATCGTTCATAATGCTTATTTAAATTTGCTTAACTCTAGATAATTAATTTTAGTCTGTGTATAGGCTACAATTGCTTATTTTATATCGGTAATTCAAGCTAAAAAATAGATAAATTTAAATAAAAGATATAAGAAGTAGAAATAAAATATGGTAAATAGGGGATTTATACACTCCCCTACTCTATTAATGCGATATGGCTCCACTAGCACCAATGCCAGTTTGTGCTCTGAAATCTTGAGCTTCAAATCCAGTTCTATCCACTTTAGCCCTTTGTGAGTTATCTAGTTTAGATATGATATAGATAGCTATAAATGTGATAGGCATACTAAATATTGCAGGATAATTATAAGGGAAAATAGCACTCTCAAATCCAAGCACACTTACCCAGATACTAGGACTTAATGTAACTAGACTAATTACGCCAAATAGTCCTATCAAGCCACCATAGAATACACCTTTTGTGCTAAGCCCACGCCAATATATACAAAGTAAAATTATAGGAAAATTTACACTAGCTGCTATGCTAAATGCAAGTCCAACCATAAATGCTACATTTTGCCCTTCAAAAGCCATACCAAGTAAAATCGCTAGTAATCCTAGAGCTATTGTAGCTCTTTTAGTTACTTTCATCTCTTGTTTTGCATCGCATTGTCCATTTTTGCAGACATTGACATACAAGTCATGGCTGATAGCTCCAGCTCCAGATATGGTAAGCCCAGCCACAACAGCTAAGATAGTAGCAAAGGTTACAGCACAGATAAATCCATAAAATATATCTCCGCCTAGCACTTTAGAAAGCTCTATTGCCTCCATATTTGCTATACCATTAAATTTACCATCAGCTCCTATAAATTCAGGATTACCAAGCAAAAATGCGATAGCTCCAAAGCCTATAATAAATGTTAAAATATAAAAATACCCTATAAATCCTGTAGCGTAAAATACAGATTTTCTAGCCTCTTTGGCATCTTTTACTGTAAAAAATCTCATTAAAATATGAGGTAATCCAGCAGTGCCAAACATCAAAGCAAGCCCCAAAGATATAGCAGATATAGGATCAGATAGTAAGCCACCAGGTCTCATAATATCTTTGCCATTAGGGTGATTTGCAATGGCTAAATCAAAATATAAGCTAAGATTAAATTCAGAGCGATAAAGTATCATAATAGCCATAAAAGTAGCCCCACCTAGCAATAATCCAGCCTTAATAATTTGCACCCAAGTAGTAGCGTGCATACCGCCAAAAGCCACATATAATATCATCATAATTCCTACGATAACTACCGCTACTTCATAAGGCAACCCAAAAAGAACTTGTATCAAACTTCCAGCACCAACCATTTGAGCTATAAGATAAAATACAATAAGTATAAGTCCGCTAATTGCTGAGATTACCCTTACAGGCTTCTCATCTAGTCTATAAGCAATAATATCTGAAAATGTAAATTTTCCTAGATTTCTGAATTTTTCTGCTATCAAAAATAGCACAATAGGCCAACCTACAAGCCATCCTATTGAATATACAAGCCCATCAAAACCGCTATGAAATACAATCCCTACAATCCCCAAAAAGCTAGCCGCACTCATATAATCCCCAGCTGTCGCCATACCATTTTGAAATCCAGTGATATTGCCCCCAGCAGTGTAAAATCCAGAAGCGGATTTTGAAAGTTTATTGGAGTAGTATGTAATGCCAAGTGTAGCCAAAACAAAGATACCAAACATTAAAATAGCAATGATATTTAATTCGCTTTTTGCTCCATTTAAATCCAAACTAGCCCCATAACAAAAGGCAAAAAATAGTAGCGATATTATAAATATTCTCATTCTAGCCCCTTTATACCATATTTTTGAGCGTTGTCTAATTTACTATTTGATTTTATTATTTCAATAATTTGCATTTGCTCTTTATCAAAATATTTATTTGCAAATAGCGTATAAACGCCAGTAGATAATATGGCGATAATGATTATCGACACACCACACACAATCCCAAGTGTAATAGAGCTAGGTCCTATTTTGTATCCTAAAATATCGGGATAAAAACCAATAGCTAGTATAAAAGCGAAAAATATAGCAAAAATTCCGCAACTCATCAAAACGCAAAATCTATTTCTAAAAGAGATAAATTTATTATATCTCTTTAAAATATCTTGATTTTTCATCTTGCCTCCCTATTTTTATTTGAGCTACAATTCTATCTCAATCATAGGGATTAATCAATAAGATATTTTTATTAGAATATTAATTTAAAATTATATTAATCTTATTAAAGATATATAAATTAATTATATATTACTAATTATATTTTTATCTTTTATAAATATTAATATATATGATTTATAAAAATTATCAATAGATATAAGATTTGGATTTAATAAAATTATATGATAAATTTAAATATATAAGATAATTTTACGTAATATTAATCTAAATTTGAAAAATATTTTAAAATTTATCTCTATTTATCAAATTTAGACGCACTTTGAACTCTGCTTTTGGTATTTTCTAATGAGTCCTTTTCTATAATTGAGATAATTCCTTTTAAAAGTTTGATAGAAGCCTCTATTTCTACTTTGCGAGTAGAGATACTCTCCACATTAGCCCCTATGCTAACTCCCTTTGTAAGACCATATTTATATAAAAATTCAAACATATCAAGGCTTAATTTCACTGAATTTTCCAATGGATCATTACTATCAAAGATTCTACGCTTAGATAATTCACTTATAGATACTCCTAGCCACTGCATAAATTCTAATGTCTTTTCATTGCCGCAAGGCGTGAAAGTGAAGATTATCGGAGTATTTTTGATCCCTAATGCCGCAAAATCATCTAAAAATCTCTTCGCAGTTTCGATATCATAAACCGCTTGAGTGATGAAAAACTCACATCCTTTAAGGCGTTTGGATGCTACACGCAGATCTTCATTGTGCTTTTTCATATGTCTTTCTGGGATACATATACCGCCAAGAGTTAGGCTATTTGCTATCTCTTTTTTCATTTTATAGGCTTCATTTAGGGCAAGTCTAGGAGTATCACTAGCTGAGCTAGCCCCTACAAATACGCTTATAGCATTACTATGAGATAGTAAAAAATCTCTAAATTCACTCTTATCATAGTTGCCAACAGCCTTGTATATCACAGATTCATAGCGATTTTGTAAATAATCCTTAGCATAAATTTCAGGATTTATCGTTCGGACAAATTCAAATGTCCTATTATCTGAGTTGCGACTACTCTCATCTTGTAAATCATAGATTACTAGGCCATCTATCTTTATCCCTTCAAGCCTTTGAAGTTGCTTTAAGGCTATCTCTTTAGCTTTATCTTCGCTTAGACTAATTTTGGGCGGAGTAAGACCATATAAAATAATTCCCGATCTACCTTGTTTTATCTTATCTTTTAGCATATAACTCCAAATTTATTTAATAGAGCCAACCGAAGTTAGCTCTGTAAATAAATTAACTCATACGGACAATTTTAACCGCTTTTACCATATTTTCTAAGCTAGGTTTTACCTCTTGCCATTTGCGTGTTTTTAATCCGCAATCTGGATTGATCCATAGCTGAGATTTAGGCAATACCTCTAAAAGAGCGTTGATTTGAGTTGCTATCTCTTCGACCGTAGGAATTCTAGGACTATGGATATCATAGACACCTGGACCAACCTCTTGTTTGTAGCCAACTGATTTAAAGATTTTTAATAGCTCATTGCCACTTCTTGCTGTCTCGATACTGATTACATCGGCGTCCATTGCTTCAATGGTTTTGATAATATCGTTAAATTCAGAATAACACATATGAGTGTGAATTTGCGTGGTTTTATCTGCTACGCAAACGCTTAATTTAAAGCAATCAACAGCGAATTTCTCATATGCTGGGATATTCTCTTTACGAAGTGGATACCCCTCTTTAAATGCCGCTTCATCAACTTGAATGATTTTGATACCAGCTTTTTGTAAGTCATCGATCTCATCATAGATACAAAGTGCAAGCTCTTTAGCTATATCACTTCTTGGCTTATCATCACGCACAAAGCTCCAATTTAGGATAGTTACAGGGCCTGTTAGCATACCTTTCATAATCTTTGAAGTTTTGCTTTGAGCGTACGTGATCCACTCTACAGTCATTGGTGTTGGACGGCTCACATCTCCAAATAGAAGTGGTGGTTTAACGCAGCGACTACCATAGCTTTGCACCCAACCATTAGCGCTAAATGCGTATCCTTTTAGCTGTTCGCCAAAATACTCAACCATATCATTTCTCTCTGGCTCACCATGGACTAATACATCTAATCCGCACTCTTCTTGGAATTTGATACAATCATCAATATATTTTTTAATCTCACTCTCATAGGACTCTTTTGTGATTAGAGATTTTTTATATGCGTTGCGGACTTGGCGAAGCTCTGGAGTTTGTGGGAAACTACCAATTGTAGTAGTAGGAAGTTCAGGTAGGTTAAATAATGCTTTTTGGGCTTTTATACGCTCTTCATAGGCTGTATCTCTATCAAATTTAGTTAGTGATTTAACTCTATTTTGAACATTTATATCATTGATTAAATCTGAAGTTTTTCTAGAGGCTATGGCAGCTCTGTTGGCTTCTATTAGGCATTTGCCAGTTTCACAAAACTCGCCACCATTTACCAATTTTTTTAAAATTTTAAGCTCTGTAAGCTTCTCAACACCAAAGGCCAACCACTCTTTTATAGCCAAATTATCTTCATATTTTAAAGTATATGGCACATGTAATAAAGAGCAAGAAGTCCCGATATATAGGCGCTCATCTGGGATAAATTCTTTTATTTTATTTGCGATTTGAGCCTTAGCATCAAGGTTACTAACCCACACATTTCTACCATCTATCAAACCAGCAAAAAGCACCTTATCGCTATTAGATAGTATCTCAAGAGCCTTATCTTGAGATGAGGCATGGACAAAATCTAAACCTATAGCCCAAATTTTGCTTTTTACTACTTCTTTAACCGCTTCATTTGCATGCTCAAAATATGTCATAAATATGATTTTGACACTGTTTGCAGCAGTGGCTAAAGAATCGTAAATTGGCACTATTTTATCTGCTAATTCACTAGCTTTATCAGTTACAAATATCGGCTCATCAATTTGGATAATAACCTCGCTATCAAGCTTTGAAAGCTCACTAATTAGCTTGGTATATTGCTCACTTAAAGCATTAAGGTGATCAAAAGCATTACTACCATCTGTTGTTTTGCTAAGCGCTAAGAAGGTAATAGGGCCAATTAGATTGATTTTAGCTTTATCAACCCCAGCTTCTTTGGCCTCTTTATACTCAGCAATAATCTTGCTACTATCTAGCTTAAATTTAGTATCTCGGTTAAGCTCTGGCACGATATAATGGTAGTTTGTATTAAACCACTTTGTCATCTCCATAGCTACGCTATTTGCATTTCCTCTAGCCATTGAGAAGTATAGATCATATCCGCTAAGCCCAGCAAATCTAGGCGGAATAGCACCAAAAGTGATGATATTATCAAGCATTAAATCATAATATGAAAAGTCATTTACACTGATTAGATCTACTTTTGCATCTATCTGATAGCCCCAGTGGCGTTTTTTTAGCTCACTAGCTACATTTTGAACTTCATTAAAGCTAGTTTTACCAGCCCAAAAACTCTCAAGGGCAAATTTAAGCTCTCTTTGTTCGCCTATTCTTGGAAATCCCGTTACAAAACTTTTTGACATATTATTTATCCTTATATAATTATTTTAAAAATTAAATTTAAATTCTACTATTGGCAAAGTTGCGCATCTCAAAAAGCACAAGCGGCGGCCAAAGTCCATGAAATCTATAAAATTGGCTAAAATCGCTAAAATAGAATTTTTTTAATTTTAATAACGCTATGCGAGCTTTGCGTCTAAATACGCAGTTGCAATGCGTAGGAAAAGCTACTATAAAGGCCAAATATGATATAGCACTTATAAATGAGAGTTGTAACCTAACTAAAAATATAAATTTATCTTTATTTAAAGCTTTAGAAATAGCACGATAAGCAAGCACACATGGGACAGCTCATAGCCTTGTATCCTTAAAAATTTAAAATTTGGCCAAAATTCTATCAAAAATCTTATAAATAATAGCTGAAATAGCCCTGTTTAAGCAAGGCTATTAACTCTCTTTAAAGAGTTTTGAAGCTAGAATTTGAACTTTATCTTGGTCGCTTGATTTTTTCATTGTTTTAAAGATTTTATTTAGATAACCTTCGAAAAATTCGTGATTATTTATCGCTTTTTCATTTGGAGCTCTTACCACACTGCTATACTCTCCATCGCTACCTAATTCAAATGCTAACTCATTATCTTGGATTTGTAAGCGTAAAATTTCGCCCAATTTCCCTTGTGATACCGCATCAGTAATAGGCGTCATAAGCTCTAATCTTCTTTCTAAATTTCTAGGCATCCAATCAGCACTACTTATGTAAAATTTAGGATTTGCGTGTTTAAAATAGAATATTCTAGCGTGTTCTAGGTATTTACCTATGATTGATCTGACCTTGATATTTTCACTCATTCCTAACACTCCTGGACGAAGACAGCATATACCTCTTATGATTAAATTTATCTGCACTCCAGCATTACTAGCCTCATATAGAGCCTTGATAACATCGCTATCTACTAGGGCATTCATTTTGGCTATAATTCTGCCTTCACTTCCCATTTTTGCTTCATTTTTAATCATTGCTATTACACGCTCTTTAATCTGCATTGGAGACATTGATAGCTCATTTAAGCGACGATTTTTGCTAAATCCTGATAAGATATGAAAAAATGTAGTAGTATCCTTAGCCACATCATCTCTAGAGGTAAAATAGCTAATATCTGTGTAGATTTTGGCACTACTTCCATTATAGTTTCCAGTACCTAGATGGATATAGAAATTTAGCTTATCTCCAATTTGGCGTATAACTTGACTAACTTTAGCATGAACTTTAAATCCAGTAATTCCATATATCACATGAGCACCAGCATTCTCTAATGCTTTAGCCCAGTGAAGGTTATTTTCTTCATCAAATCTAGCTTTTAACTCCACCATTACCGTAACTTGCTTTCCATCGTTGGCTGCATCTATAAGGGATTGGATTATGGCTGAGTTTTTCTCCACTCTATAAAGGGTCATTCTAATAGATATAACTTTTGGGTCTTTGGCTGCTTCTTTAATAAATTGCGTTACAGGATCAAAGCTCTCATATGGATGAAATAACAACACATCTTCTTTATCAATAGCATCAAACATAGAGACATTTTGACCAAATGGCGGCAAAGTCTTAGGCGTATATGGTGGTAATAATAGATGGGAAAACTCTTTATCAGAGATAATCTGCCAAAGCGCCCCAAGTGTCAAAGGTGTGCTATATTCATATATATCTTTATAGAAAATTTTCATATGTAAATTTAGAAAATCCAAAATTTCAGGATCGCAACCAGAGTCTATTTGTAATCTTACAAACGCACCTTTTCGGCGAAGTTTTAGCCCCTGTTCTAAAATAAGCATAAAGTCATCGGCCTCTTCTTCTTCTATTACCATATCAGCATTTCTAGTAACCCTAAAAGCACAGCTACTAAGTAGCCTATAGCCAGGAAATATCTCGCCTGCATGTCTATGAACTATACTCTCAATTGGCACATATACGCCATTTCCAGCATAGTAAAATCTAGGTAATACTCTACTAATCCTAATCATACCAAATTTGACAATCTCAGGATGAGCATCATCGCATAATTTAACCGCTAAGGCAAAGCTAAGATTATTAAGATGAGGAAAAGGGTGGGTTGGATCAACCGCAATTGGCACAATAACAGGCAATATATTTGAGAAAAAGTACTCATCTGCCCTAACTTTAATCTCATCGCTTAACTCTTCATAATTTTGGATATATAATCCATGCTCAGCAAGCTTACTAACGGTATCTTTATAGTAAGCTTCTAGTAGTTGTTGCTCATCTTTTAGATACTTTCTAATCTCCCTTAGCTGATCTAGTGGGGTCATCTCATCGCTACCGCTTACTACTATACCAGCGGCAAATAGCTGCTTAAGCCCAGCTATCCTAATCATATAAAATTCATCTAAATTTGTGCAATATATCGCTATAAATTTAAGCTTTTCTAATAGTGGAAGATCTTTGCTGCATTGAGCTAAAACTCTAGAGTTAAACCTAAGCCAAGATAGCTCACGATTGATAAACATATCTTTATTTTCCATATTAACTTCCCTTTTTGTCGTTTTTACCACTAAATTCTCGTAAAAATCTAGCTTGAGTCTTTAGCCAATCTTTAAGCTCTATAAGTGGATGTCCGCCATACTCCTTGCTACCTTCAATGCTCTTTGATACAGCACCACGCCCAGCTATCTTAGCAAAATCACCAATGCTTAAATGCCCCGCAGTTCCACTCTGACCGCCCATTATAACATTACGACCAAGCTTAGTGCTTCCTGCTAGACCAACTTGAGATACTAAGATACTACCATATCCGATTTCGCAGTTATGGCCTATTTGGACTAGATTATCAATTTTTGAGTATTTACGCACGATTGTAGGCTCGAAAACCCCCCTATCTATCGTAGTACAAGCTCCAATCTCCACGCAATCTTCTAAGATTACCCAGCCATTATGATATATCTTAATATGCTCTCCAGTCCTTGTGTGTGCGTAGCCAAATCCATCGCTACCTATTACTGAATTTGCATTTATTATACACTCATTACCAATTATACTATCGGCGTATATTGTTACATTTGGGTGGATTACACACTCATTGCCAATTTGGACATTATCGCCGATATATGCCCCTGGCATAATTAGACTATTTTTACCAATGCTAACTCCGCTACCTATATATACATTTGGCATTATAGTTACGCTCTCATCTATATTTGATGGTTTAAATTCCCTAATTAGCGGTTTTGAAAAGTGCTTTGATAAGATAGCAAAGGCAAGATGTGGATTTTCTACCACGACCGCCCTACTCTTTACCATATCAACCATATCTTTAGTCACTAGCACAGCACCAGCTTTACAATCAGCTAAATACTTTGTATTTTTAGATGAATCGCAGTAGCTCATCTGTCCTTGCTTAGCTAAAGCTAGGGAGCTAAGTGAGGCAATCTCCATATCATCTCCGCTAAATTCTAATCCTAAAATAGAGTAAATTTGACTTAATTTCATCACACTTCCATCATCACTGAGCCGCTACGAACTATCTGAATTGGGTTATACTTTCTCATAACCTTGATAAAACAATCAATTCTAGCTGAGTTATCACAGCCCATTATTATTATATATTGCTCATTTGCATTTGCTACTATAGCGTTATATGATTTGAGTATCGCATCAAGTCCGCTAAAATCCTCATTAAGCGATATTTTGATAAGTACCATCTCTTTTTCTACATATTCGCCACTATCATCTATAACCTTATATGTAGGTATGAGTTTATGAAGTTGCTTGACAATCTGCTCAAATACTCTAGCATCGCCACTTGTAGTAATTGTAACTCTTGAGAATTCGCTATCGGGTATCGGAGCTACTGTTAAAGAGTCGATATTGTATCCACGCCCAGAAAATAACCCAACTATACGGCTTAAAACCCCGTGTTCATTTAATACAATTGCTGAAATAACTCTTCTCATTCTTACTCCAATATCATATTATAAATTGCAGCACCAGCTGGAACCATCGGCAAGACATTTTCAAATCTATCTATCTTAACCTCGATCACGCTTACGCACTCGCACTCCAAAGCCTGATTTAAAGCAGATTCAAACTCACTCTTTGTAGTAGCTACAAATCCTTTACCGCCAAAGCCTTCGCAAATTTTGATAAAATCAGGCTGAATGCTAAGATCAGTGTGTGAGTATCTCTCATCATAAAAGAATGTTTGCCACTGACGCACCATACCTAAGAAATTATTATTTAAAATAATATTTATAACTCGCTTTTTATTTGCCACTAAGGTCATTAGCTCTTGGATATTCATCAAAAATCCACCATCACCACTAACTGCAATCACTGGAGCATCACTAGCCCAAGCAGCACCCATCGCAGCTGGAAGTCCATATCCCATAGTGCCTAAGCCACCGCTTGTAAGTAATTGTCTAGGGCGATTAAATGGAAAAAACTGCGCTACCCACATCTGGTGCTGACCCACATCGGTGGCAATTACACACTCTTTTGGTAGCATTTGCCCCATTTTTTCTACTACCCATTGTGGTTTTAAAACTTCATCGCTATCTTTATAACTAAGTGGATGAAGTTTTTTATAAATTTCAATTTGCTCTCTCCAAGCAGCAAATTCATCGCCATTTAGATTAATTCTATCATTTAATTCTACCATTACATTTTTCAAATCACCAACTATAGGATAATCCACACGAACGATTTTACCAATGCTACTTGGATCAATATCTATATGAATTATTTTAGCATTTTTGGCAAATTCGCTAAGTTTGCCAGTAACCCTATCATCAAATCTAGCCCCAAGACAGATAATCAAATCAGCCTCACTTAAGGCCATATTAGCAGCGTAACTACCATGCATTCCAACCATAGCTAAATTCAAAGGATTAACAGGAGTTAAAACCCCAAGTGCCATTAGCGTCTCTACAGCTGGAATTTGAGTCTTTTGAACAAACTCTCTAATCTCATCACTAGCACCACTACTTACAGCACCGCCACCTATATAAACAATGGGTTTTTTGGACACTAGTATAGCCTCGCAAGCCTTTTTAATCTGATTTGGATGACCTTTTGTAGTTGGCTTATATGTTTGCATTTTTATCTGGCTAGGATACTCAAAATCGCCAATAGCAGCCGTTACATCTTTAGGAATATCGACATGAACAGGACCTGGGCGACCACTTCTTGCTATATAGAATGCTTGTTTTAATATAAGCGGTAGCTCTTCAATGCTTTTGACTAAAAAATTGTGCTTAACACATGGTCTTGAGATACCTACAGCGTCAATCTCTTGAAATGCATCAGTGCCAATTAATGGTAAGCCAACCTGACCGCTAATAAGCACTAACGGGATAGAATCAGCATACGCCGTAGC
Source organism: Campylobacter sp. RM19073 (assembly GCF_024723495.1). Taxonomy (NCBI): domain Bacteria; kingdom Pseudomonadati; phylum Campylobacterota; class Epsilonproteobacteria; order Campylobacterales; family Campylobacteraceae; genus Campylobacter; species Campylobacter sp. RM19073. The sequence continues at coordinate 168,275 of NZ_JANQCT010000001.1, forward strand.
TAAGCCGGTTATAGCATTAGTAAAGCCTGGACCACTAGTAACAAATGCCACACCAACCTCACCGCTAACCCTTGCATAGCCATCAGCAGCGTGTAGGGCTGCTTGCTCGTGGCGTGTTAAAATGTGTGTGAAATACTCTTGTTTGTATGTTTCATCATATATATTTAATGCTGCACCGCCTGGATAGCCAAAGACAACGCTAACACCCTCATATTTTAGTGCTTCGCTTATCATTTGCGAGCCATTTAGCTTCTTCATATTTTTACCTTTTATTAACTTTGATTAAAATTCTTTGATTATAGCATTAAATTTATTTAGAAAGGTTAAAAATATGAAATTAAGTAAAATTAAATTACAAATGTATCAAATTTACATATTAAATCGATTTTTTCTATCACCTCTTTGGCATTTTGGCAATTTATGCTATCTAGAATTTGCCTATTTGCTCCCCAAGTTACATTTATGTATTCTATTTTTGCATTTTTAGCAGCTAGTTTATCTTTATAGCTATCGCCTATAAATATTGCTTGATTGCCAAGTCTATTTGTGATGAAATTCAGCATATCTGGGGCTGGCTTACAAGGCATGGTAGCGCTAGCACCTACAATTATCTCAAATTTATCTAATATTTTAAGATTTGATAATATCTGATTTAGGCTTGTATCTGGAGCGTTAGAAGCAACTGCCATTTTATAACCCATTTTTTGAAAATAATCCATTATATCCAAAGTATCTTGATAAATTTTAGCGTGTAAAAAGTAGTTTTTCTGATACTCCTCTTCAAAAATTTTAATCATATTTTGGTTAACTCTCTCTACTGCGTAAAATTCCATCATATAGTTTTTTGCTGGATTATTGATAATTTCTATAATCTCATTATCATCTAATGGGGGCATATTTAGCCCTTGTCGCATATAATTAATAGTATTACAAATCGCCTTATCACTATCAACAAGAGTACCATCCATATCAAAGATTATAACCCTACTCATAAATCTGACCTTTGTGTTTATCTTTTTTGTAGCTTTTTAAATTTTTAAGCTTTTCAAGTGAATTTGCAGCTTTTAAAAGTGTTGTTTTATCATTTAGAGTAATAACCAAATTTACAAACTCGCAAAGTGATTTTGAGTATGGCTGATCTAAATAGACAGGCTCTATTTTAGCTAGAATTTGTGAGTTTTTATCTACAAGAGCTCGAAATTTACTCTCATCATAATCATCTCTTTTTAAATTTCTAATAGCTAATTTAGCAAATTTTTCAAGCCCCCTTAGATATTTGACCCGCTTTACTTTATCATTCATGGCTTTACTATATCAAGACCTTTTTTAGTCGCTAATATCATACCACCGGATAAATTTATCACATCTTTATATCCATTTTGGATTAAAATTTCAGATGCGGTTTGGCTTCTATGTCCGCTTCTACAAATTACAGCAATCTTCTTATTTGGGTCTGTTTTTTCTTTTATCATATTTATAAAATTCTCATTATAATACCCATTATCATCTGTTAAATTTACTAAAATAGCACCCTTTAATACTCCATAACTCCACTCGATCGGAGTGCGAATATCTACAATTTGTATATTTTTGTCATTAACTACACTCTCATCTATATCTACATTTATATACTTAGCCATAGCCATCGCAGTTGTAAAAAACATCATTAATAACACCTTTATCATTTTATTTCCTTAAATTTGATTTAATTTTTCTAGTAGCTCTTCAGGCGTGATTAGCCCAGTTATTTGATATTTTAATTGGCTATTATTATAAATCAATAAAACTGGTGGGCCAAAAATTTGATACTCTTTCATCAACTCTTGATTTTCTATACTATTTTGGCTTACATCAATTTTAATAAGCTTAAATTCGCTCAATCTTTTTGCTACATCGCTTTGGGTAAAAACACTGCTTTCAAGCTCCTTACAATTCACACACCAACTAGCCCAAAAATCTATAAGAAGTGGGGTTTTAGTAGTTTTTATAATCTCTTTTAACTCTTTTAGATTGGTTACATAATCAAATTTAATCTCATTTTTAGCCAAATTTATCTTAGGATTTGGCTTTAAATTTGGTGCAAATTTACCAATACTAAAATCTACAATCACCACTATACTAATAGAAAAAATAATGATAGATATAGCCTTAATCACTCTTTGAGCCATGCTAAATGCCCTATCAAATGTACCAAAAATCACGCTAAAAATCACGCCTAAAATAGCATATCCAAGCATAGCAAATTCATCTTTAAGAATAGGCGAAACCACCCAAATAGCCATAGCAAGCATGATAAAACCAAATGCGATTTTTACTCTTATCATCCATTCGCCTGGCTTTGGCAAGAATTTATTAGCACCAAGTCCAATGGCAAGAAGTGGTAACCCCATACCAAAGCTCATTACAAATAAAGCCAATCCCCCAACTATCATATCACCACTATTTGCGATATATAAAAGCGCTCCAGCCAGTGGTGCTGCTACGCATGGCCCTACTATCAAAGCTGATGTAACACCCATAAAAATCACACCGCCAATATGGCTAAATTTAGAGCTTTTAGAGTTTATATAACTTTGCAAACTCTTTGGAATATCAAACTCAAACAGCCCAAACATACAAAGAGAGAGTATAACAAAAAGAGCACTAAATATAATTAGCACAACTGGAGTTTGGAGCAATCCTTGAACGCTAGCTCCTATCATACTAGCCACTACTCCGGCTATAGCGTAGGTAAAACTCATAGATAAGACATAGATTAAGCTGATGATAAAGTTGCTTTTAATATCCTTAGAGCCTTTGGAGATTATTAGTCCAGAAAGAATTGGTATCATAGGAAATACGCATGGGGTAAACGAGAGTAAAACTCCATAGATAAAAAAGGTAGAGATTATCCATAAAATCGAGTTATTTTCTAAATTTAAAGCGATTTGAGATTGCTCATTTTGTGTGGTTTTACCGCTATCTTTATTTAGTGATTTTGGCGTTTGATCTGCTTTTAATCTATTTGCTATAACCTTGCCATCTGTATCAAATTTAATATCAAATTTATCCCGCAAAGGTTGATAGCAAAATCCACTATCGCTACAACCTTGATAGTAAATATCAAGCTCAAATCTATCTTTATTTATCGCCAAGCCAGCAGGGATAAATATCTCTAAATCCCTATAAATTTCATAATTATCATATTTTATCGCTTTTGGAATATTTAAAAATTTAGTAATATCACTACTATCAAGCTCTATTTTTATCTTATCTTGATATAGATATACCCCATTAGCAATATCAAATTTAGCCACTATACCGCTTTGGTTATCCCCTAAAATAGCGATTTTAAAGGCATCTTTAGGCTCTAAAATATTACCAAGACATAAAGATACAATGAAAATAGATAGATATAATAGCTTTTTCATATATTAAATCTGTTTAAATATCTCTACAGCATCTAGCTTCTCCCATGGATAGCTAGGATCTCCTACTTGCCCTTTAGCCGCTACATTAGAGTATAAAAATGTATCTTTGCTAGGTTTATCTAGTCCAAATTTATCAGTAATCCACTTTGGAGTTAAGGCAAATTTCTCATAGACAAACTCAGAAAGCTTATCATCATTGCTATTTATATTTGTCCCCATACAATCCACGCTTACGCTCACTGGTTTTGCTACCCCTATAGCGTAGCTTAGCTGGACGATACACTTTTTAGCAAGTCCTGCTGCGACTATGTTTTTAGCTATCCATCTAGCTGCGTATAATCCACTACGATCGACTTTTGTGTAGTCTTTACTACTTTGAGCGCCACCGCCAATAGGTGAGTATCCACCAAAGCTATCTACGATCAATTTCCTACCTGTTAATCCGCTATCGTGAAGTGAGCTGTGATTTACATATCTGCCAGTTGGATTTATGTAGATTATGGTTTTTTCTTTGTCATAAAGCTCTTTTGGAAGTCCAGCATCATCTATCAAGCCTTGTATCAAATCTCTTACTTCTTCTATTTTTAAGCTCTCAACGCTTGGGGCTGAAACTACTATTGTATGGATTTTTTCTGGTTTGCAATTTTCAAAATTTGATTTTGTGCCATAATCGATTGTAACTTGTGTTTTTATATCCACACCTAGTTTATCTGGATTTTTAAGAGCGTAATTATAAACCTTATCGCAAAGCACTCTTGCGTAAGTTATCGCTGCTGGCATTAAATTATTAGTCTCACACGAAGCAAATCCAAACATAATCCCCTGATCTCCAGCACCTATTTCGCCACTTTGTTGATCTACGCCTTGATTTATATCTGGGCTTTGCTGATTCAAAAATACATCTACCTCAATATCATCTGGATGGAGACATTGAGCTTTGCTAAAGTGCGGATTGCCGTTATATCCTATTTTTGCTAAGGCATTTTTAACTATTGTTCTATACTCTTGATGACTTAAATTTACACTTGAGTTGATCTCGCCGCCAATTACAATATGCTTACCAGCAACGAAAACTTCACTAGCCACCCTTGCTTTTGAATCTTGCGAAAGTATCGCATCTACTATGCTATCAGCTATTATATCAGCACATTTATCTGGGTGTCCTGGACTTACAACTTCACTTGTAAATAGATACATATTTTTCCTTATTTTGACAATTTTTGGCGTGGATTTTAGCATAATTTTGTAAAATATATATTAAATTTGTAACTTGAATTTGATATTATCTCGCTATAAATATTACTAAATCTTATTAATATTTATATAGTAATTTAGATAAAAATTTTATAACCCCCTACTCTTAGCCAAATTTAATTAAATTTAAAATATAATAATTGATTTTATTAAAGGATTTTTATGATTAGACATATTGCACAGCGATATAATGATGGCAATTTAATAGTCCAAATTTTAGTTGGTATTATCCTTGGTGGGATTTTGGGGTTTGTAGCTTATGGTGGTAATGATATTGCGATAAATTTAGCCAATTTTGCTGCGATTTTAGGCTCTATTTTTGTGGGCGCTCTAAAGGCTGTGGCTCCTATTTTGGTCTTTGTGCTTGTGAGTGCTTCTATAGTGCTTAAAGAATTTGGTCATACGCATGGAATGAAAAATATAGTTATACTCTATATAATTGGCACATTTTTAGCCTCTTTAGCTGCTGTTTGTATTAGCTTTATCTCTCCTACTACACTTGTATTACAAAATACATCTGTAGCTATGAGTGCTGCACCAAGCGATATATCAGTGGTGCTAAAAGATCTAGCATATAAGATAGTAGATAACCCCTTAAACGCAATCGCAAATGGTAATTATATCGGCATCTTAGCGTGGGCTATCGGGGTTGGTATAGCTCTTAGGCAGTGTAGTAATGAGACAAAAAAGGTATTTAAAGATATGAGCGGCGCAATTACAAAGATAGTTAAATTTATAATTCGCCTAGCTCCATTTGGTATATTTGGTCTTGTTAGTATTAGTGTAGCTCAAACTGGATTTGCTGCACTTGGCGGGTATTTAAAGCTACTGCTTGTTCTTGTGGGGACTATGCTATTTGTGGCATTTGTGATTAATGCAATTATAGTATTTATAGTAACAAAGAAAAATCCATATCCGCTTATAATGATATGCCTAAAAGAGAGTGCGGTTATGGCATTTTTCACCAGAAGTAGTGCTGCAAACATACCTGTAAATATGAATTTATGCAAAAAATTAAATTTAAATGAAAATCTCTACTCAATCTCTATTCCATTAGGTGCTACTATAAATATGGCTGGGGCTGCTGTAACTATAGCGGTTCTATCTTTGAGTGCGGTTTATACCTTGGGGATTGAAGTTGGATTTTGGGATGCTTTACTACTTAGTATAATAGCAGCAATTGGTGCGTGTGGAGCTAGCGGGGTAGCTGGAGGCTCTTTGATGCTTATACCGCTTGCTTGTTCGCTATTTGGAATTAGCAATGATATAGCTATGCAAGTGGTGGCTATCGGATTTATAATTAGCGTTATTCAAGACTCAGTAGAGACAGCTCTAAATAGCTCTACAGATGTTTTATTTACCGCTATAATTTCAAATAATATAAAGGAATAATTATGATATGGGATCTATCTAAATTTTTTAATAGTATTGATGAGTTGGATAAATTTTGTCTAAATTTACGAAAAAATGCTGATGAATTTAATGGCAAATTTAGTAAAAATTTGAGTAATCTAAATAGTGATGAATTTAAAAATGCTATGGAAGGTTATGAGGAAATTTTAGCTGGTATTGGCAAGGTTATGAGCTATGCTTATTTAAATTTTGCTAAAGATACAAGCAAGGGGGCATTTTTAGCCAAATATGAGGAGATCTGCACCAAGATAGAAGAGAGTGTGTTATTTTTCGAGATTGAATTTAATGAGCTTGATACAAAAACTCAAAAAAATTTTATAATAAACACGCCTAAATTTGGCTACTACTTAGAGAATTTGGCTAAGAGTAGATCTCACCAACTAAGCTTTTTAGAAGAGAGAATTCTATTAAGGACAGCAAATACTGGAGCAAGTGCGTTTAGTAGGCTATTTGATGAGAGTATGGCTAGGGCTAGATTTGAGTTTGAAGGGGAGCTTTTAAAAGAAGAAGAGATTTTATCTAAGCTTAGTAGTAGTGATAGAAATATAAGAAAAGAGGCTGCCAAATCCCTAAGTAAAGGGCTAGAGCCAATGCAACATCTGCTCACTTATATCTATAATATGATTAAAACAGATCTAAAAAATAGCTGCGAACTGCGTGGATATGAGTATGGAGAGTCAAGTAGGCACCTAAGCAATCAAATAGAAAAATCAAGCGTAGATGCTTTGATTAATGCTAGTGAAAATAGCTTTGGTTTGGTATCTAAATTTTATGATAAAAAGCGTGAAATTCTAGGCTTTGATAAGCTATATGATTATGATAGATATGCCCCTTTAGGTGGCGATGAAAAGATGGATTATGAGGAGGCAAAATCAATAGTAATTGAGGCATTTAGCCAGTTTAGTCCGCTATTTGGTAATTTGGCTAAAAGGGCTTTTGATGAGAATTGGTGCGATGTATATCCAGATGAGAATAAACAAGCCGGAGCCTTCTCACACTCTGCTAGTAGCGATGTCCATCCATTTGTACTGCTAAATTTTACCGGTAGAAGGCGAGATCTTTTCACATTAGCTCACGAGCTAGGCCATAGTATCCATCAATACCTTAGCTATAGCGTGGGATATTTAAATTCGCACACACCGCTAACCACAGCTGAAACAGCCTCTGTATTTTGCGAAATGCTGGTTTTTGAATATGTCAAAAATAGACTTCCAAAAGAGCAAAAAGTTGCTTTATTAGCTGGTAAAATAGAAGATATATTTGCTACTTTGTATAGGCAGATAAATTTCACTACTTTTGAACGCCTAGTGCATTCATACGAAGGCGAGATAAGTAGCGATGAATTAAATAGAATTTGGCTACAAGAGAGTAAAAAGATGTTTGGAAATTCTCTTATTTTAAATGATTATTATAAAATTTGGTGGAGCTATATTCCGCACTTTATACACTCCCCATTTTACTGCTATGCCTATTCATATGCTCAGCTTTTAGTGTTAGCGCTTTTTGGACTATATAAAAGCAAAGAGTGTGATAATTTTGTAGAGATTTATACTAAATTCTTAAGCCTAGGTGGAAGCAAAAGCCCAAAAGAGCTTGTAGGAATGTTTGGCTTTGATATTGATGATGAGAAATTTTGGAATATTGGAATTTCTCAAGTGGAAAATTTGGTTGATGAGTTTATAAAGGAGAGTAGTCTATGATTGAAGAGATTTTAAAAGATGATAAATTTGGCTCTATGATGCGTAAAAATATCTATGATTTGCTAAATTTTTTGATAGATAAAGGCTCTACAGTTGATATTTTAGTAAATACTAAATTTGTAAGCTTTAATCCAGATTTGCCAGATAGTATCAAATCAAGCTTTAATCCATCTGTTATTTTATTTAGTTTAGCTGGATATACGCTAAGTAGTGTTAAAATCAGTAGTGATGAGATAAGCTTTGAAGCTGGATTTGGCGAAGATGACTTTGCTAGTGTAGTGAGTGTCCCAATTGGTGCTATTATCAGAATTAGTATAGATGAAAATCCGCTATTAATAAATTTCGCTACCTATACACCAAATAGCATTAAAACAAAACAAGAACACTCAAAACAGATATTTTTAAATAACCCCAAAAATAGGGATATTTTCAAAGGTTAATAGATATTTTACTAACCTTATCTAGTATATGCTCATTCTCCCTAAGCCCAGCTATAAATACTGGGCGAATGATCTTTACTCCTTCTATATCGATAGGAAAGAGTAGTCCATCAGCAATAGCTTGTCTTATTAAAAATCTAGGCAAAAATGCCACATACTCTTTAGCCTTATTATTTAGCATTGCATACTTAGTAGCTACAGCACCATCTAGCCTATAAATGGTGCGAAGCTCTTCATAATTTACCCCAAACTGCTCAAAATACCCCTTTAAAAAGGATTTTGTCCTATCTGTAATGAAGTTAAACTCGCCAAGTTTTGCTGGGGTGATTTTTTGATTTGCTACCATATTTGAGACTAAGATTATATCATACTCAAATAGCTTTTTAAATATCAATTGCTCATTATATAATCTCTCTTGAGTCATGATAATATCGCATCTTTTGTCTATTAGACTTGAGACTAAATCATTATTTGTATCAGCTATTTTAACATCTAAATCGCTATTTATCACATCGCAAATTTTATCTAGCATAAATGGTAAAATCGCATGTGCTATAAGTAAATTAGTAGCAACTGAGATTTTAAATTTCTCATCTTTTATCCTATGGGCTTCTTCTTTAAACCTAAACATAGCCCCTTCAAATTTCATACATAATTTATAAAATCTATCGCCCTCTTTTGTCAGCACTATACCATTTTTACGCCTTACTAAAAGCGTGGTTTGTAGTGCCTCTTCTAGCTTTTTAATCTGTAAGGTAACAGCTGGCTGCGATAGCCCTAAGGTCGTAGAAGCCTTTGAGAAACTCCTTTCTTTGACAATTGTCATAAAAATGTATATTTTATTAAAATCGATCATCAAAAAACCTTTTGGATTTTATAATTTTTTGATTTTATAGTTTATAGCTTAAATTAAAATTTAATATAATGTAAATTTTAATTATATTGATAATTATTAATAAAATATGTAACTTTTTGTAACACATATTATTATTAAGTTTAAATTTGGTATAATCTTAGCTTTAATAATAAAAAAGAGTAGTTTATGGATAATGTATTAAATTCGCTTAACGAAAATCAAAAAATCGCCGCCACGCATATAGATGGACCAATGCTTATTCTAGCTGGGGCTGGTAGCGGCAAGACAAAGACTATCACTTCACGACTAGCATACTTAATAAGCGAAGTTGGGATTGATCCTTTAAATACGCTTACGCTGACTTTTACCAATAAAGCTGCTACTACAATGAAGCAACGAGCTATGGCTATGCTTGGGGGATATAATGCTAATCCTTTGCTTTGCACATTTCATAAATTTGGTTTGCTATTTTTGAAATTTCATATAAATGAGCTAGGTAGAAGTAATAATTTTATCATAATTGATACTGATGATAAGAAAAAGATTATAAAAGATATAGAGAGCCAAGTCCCAGCTGCTATAATATCAAATGAGATCTCAAAATATAAAAATATGCTTTTAAGCGTAGAATCTGTAATGGATAGCTCAAAGCTAGATACTCAATACTCAAAGACAAATTATGAAAAAATTGCTAAAGCCTATAAATTATATGAAGAGTATTTAAAGGGTAATAATTTAGTTGATTTTGATGATCTTTTGTGCTTGACATATAATATTTTGGATAATAATCCTGCTTTAAGTAGCGAAATTTCAGATAGATATAAATATATAATGGTAGATGAGTATCAAGATACTAATGACCTTCAGTATAAACTACTTCGCAAAGTATGCCATAATCACCAAAATTTGGTCGTTGTAGGCGATGATGACCAGAGTATATATGGCTGGAGAGGCGCAAGAATAGAAAATATCTTAAATTTCAAAGATCAGTTTAATGATGTTAAGCTTATAAAATTAGAGAGAAACTACCGCTCTACCCCTTCTATATTAAAAGCAGCTAATGAGCTTATAGATCATAATAGATCTAGACTAGGTAAAAGCTTGATTAGTCAATTACCAGATGAAAATCCTATAGAGATACTAGATCATATCGATGAGAATGCTGAGGCTAAAAATATCGCTACAAAGATTAATAATCTATTATCAAGCGGTGTATCAGCTAGTCAAATTGCTATTTTATATAGAGTAAATGCTCTATCAAGAAGCTTAGAAGATGGGCTAAATAAAGCAAGAATTCCATATAAGATGGTAGGCGGAGTAAAATTTTATGAAAGAGCTGAGATTAAAGATATTATAAGCTATTTAAGATTGATTTTAAACCCAAATGATGATTTTTCTCTTACTCGCATTATCAATAGACCAAAGCGTGGTTTAGGCAAGGTTAGCTTAGCAAAATTAGAAAAATTTGCCTTTGATAATAAAACATCTTTATATAATGCGATATATATGGCTAGTGAGAATGTATTAAGCAAGAAATTAAGTCAAACGCTTATTGAGCTAGCTAATAATATTAAAGATCTCTCTACCCTAGCCCCATATGATTTGATAAGCAAATTTGACTCTACATTTGGGATTAAGGCATATTATGAGAGTTTGCCAGATGGGGCCGAGAGAGTGATAAATATCGATGAATTCTACGCTTTATTAAAAGATCATATATTAAATACTCCAAATTTTGATTTAGAGGAGTTTTTAAATGAGCTAGCACTTGAGAGCGAACAAGATAGAATTAGCGATGATGCTATATCTATTATGAGCGTTCATGCTAGTAAGGGGCTTGAGTTTGAGCATCTTTTTGTAATCGGACTTGAAGAGGGATTTTTCCCACTTCTTGGCGATGGTAGCGATATAGAAGAAGAAAGACGCCTAGCATATGTAGCCATCACTAGAGCCAAAAAGGGATTAAATCTATCATACTCAAATTCGAGATTTTACAAAGGTCAAAGGACAAGACTAAATAGATCAAGATTCTTAAGCGAAGCTGGGCTTTGCGAAGGCTCTTTAAAGATAGAGAGCCAAAATGAGTTTAAAAAAGGGGATCTAATCCAGCATAAGATTTTTGGTATCGGGCGTGTTATAGAAGTAAGTAAAATCAAAAATGAATTTAAACTAAAAATAAATTTTGGTGGAAATATCAAGGATATTATGTCATCTTTTGTTAAGAAGGTTATATGAATAGGCTATTTGTCGCATATAAACCAAAAGGAGTGGTATCAAATCACTTTTTAAGCAGACTTAAGCGTAAATATGGGGTTAAAAAAGCTGGATTTTCTGGGATTTTAGACCCATTTGCTAGTGGGTGCTTGATTGTAGCGTTTGGGTCATATACAAAGCTATTTAACTATCTAAATATCGAGCCTAAACTATATCGAGCGACACTTTGGCTTGGGGCTAGCTCACCTAGCTATGATAGTCAAAATATCACTCAAATTCAAGATATCCCATCTCTTGATGAGAGAAAAATCAAAGATGAATTAGGCAAATTACAAGGCAAAATCACCTACACTCCGCCGAAATTTAGCGCTAAAAAAATTAATGGCAAAAGAGCCTATGAATTAGCAAGAATGGGGAGTGAATTTGAGCTAAAAGAGTGCCAAATGGAGGTATTTGATGTGAAATTTATCCACTACTCTCACCCATTTTTAACCTTTGAGATTAAGGTTTCAGCTGGTTCATATATACGCTCTTATGCTCAAATTTTATCACAAAATTTATCTCAAATAGGCACTTTAAGCGCACTTGAGAGAATCAGTGAAGGTGAGTTTAAATTTCAAAATGAAGCACCGCTTAATCCTTTAAAATATCTAAATTTAACCAAAAATAGCTATAAAGGCGATATTATGGATATAATTTTGGGTAAAAAGCTTAGAGCGTGTGATTTTGATATTAGCAGTGATGGGGAGTATGTTATAGAGTATGATAACGCTTTTAGCATAATTAAGATAGAAAATCAAGAGGTAAAATACGCAATAAACAGGATGGAAAAATGCTTATATTAACAAGAAAAGCCACAGAGTCAATACAGATTGGAGATGATATAGAAATCAAAATTCTTAGCACCTCTAATAGCACGGTAAAGATAGCAATTGATGCCCCAAAAGATATTTTAATTTTACGAAAAGAGCTAGTAAAAGAGGTCGCTGATAATAACGCAGTAGCTAGCACACCTAAACAAAATTTACTTGATCTTTTAGCTAAAAAGATCTTTAAATGAGAAGTTTTGCTAAGATAAATGTATTTTTAAAGATTGTTGGATTTCGTAATAATTATCACGAGATTAAATCTAGATTTATCCTTTATAAAGGGCTTTATGATGAGATAGATTTGGTTAGTAGGGTTAGTGATGGGCTTATTATCGATAATCCTTTTAGTGATAATATAATTTTTAAAGCTTATAATAAAATAGCAAATTTGGGTTTTGCTAGTGAGCTTGATGAGTATTTTAAAGATAATCAAGTAAAATTAATTAAAAATATCCCATCTGGCGGTGGCTTGGGTGGTGGAAGTAGCAATGCGGCGGCTTTTTTACACTTAGTAAATGATAGGTTAAATTTAAACATTTCTAAAGAGAAATTAATACAAATAGCCCATAATATCGGTGCTGATGTGGCGTTTTTTGTAAGTAGATTTGACGCAGCAAATGTAAGCGGGATTGGCGAGATTGTGGAGGCTTTTGATGATGATATCCCAAATTTGGATATTGTAACAAGCCCTATTTTTTGCTCTACTCCAAAGGTTTTTGCAAGGTATAGAGCTGAATTTAAGGGATTTGATATAGATTTAGCTAATAAACTTTGCCAGATGAAAAGCAAAGAAATTTTAAATAGCTATGAAAATATCAGATTAAACGACCTACTAAAACCATGTCAAGAGATATATAGCAATTTAAGCGTGGCTAGCGATGAGTTTTTAAGCGGAAGCGGAAGTAGTAAGTTTAAACTAAAAATTTAATATAAAAAAGTAAAATATATAAAACCAAATCAAGAAGGAAAAATATGAAGGTACTACTAATAAAAGATGTAAAAGGCTTAGGAAAAGCAGGAGAGGTAAAAGAGGTAAAGGATGGCTATGGCAATAATTTTTTAATAGGCAAAGGTTACGCTAAGGCTGCTACGGATGCGGTTTTAAGGCAGTGGGAAGCCGCTAAGAGAAATGAAGCTCAAATAAAAGAGTATGAGATAAATCAAAATGAGAAGTTAAAAGATGAGTTGGCTGGGGTTAAAATCACTATAAAAACAAAATTAGGAGCTAATGGCTCTTTATTTGGCAGTATCACAAAAGATGAAATAGCTAAAGCCCTAAAAGAGCAAAAAGGCTATGAAATCGATAAAAAATCCCTAGAATGCGATAATATCAAAACCCCTGGAGAGCATGAAATTTCAATTAAATTAACCCACCAAATTCACGCTAAATTTAAGATTGAAGTAGTAGGTGAGTGATGTTTCATGCTACTACAATTTTAGCTTATAGAGGCAAGGATGCTGCAGTCATCGGCGGAGATGGTCAAGTTAGCTTTGGTTCTACTATTTTAAAGGGCAATGCTGTAAAGATAAGAAAGCTATATGATGGCAAAATTTTAGCTGGATTTGCTGGTTCTACTGCTGATGCTTTTAATCTTTTTGATATGTTTGAGCGAATTTTAGATGGGGTTAAGGGGGATTTGCTAAAAGCCGTTGTGGAATTTAGCAAAGAGTGGAGAAAAGATAAGGTCTTAAGAAAATTAGAGGCTATGATGCTAGTGCTAAATAGAGAGCATATATTTTTGCTTAGTGGTACTGGCGATGTAGTTGAGCCAGAAGATGGCAAGATAGCAGCCATTGGAAGTGGTGGTAACTACGCTTTAGCAGCCGCTAGAGCTTTGGATAAATTTGGCTCGCTTAGTAGCGAAGAGCTAGTAAAACAGAGCCTTAAAATAGCCGGAGAGATCTGTATTTATACTAATACAAATATAAAAACTTATACATTAACGGATTAAAGATGAATTTAACACCAAAAGATATAGTAAAATTTTTAGATGATTATGTAATTGGTCAAAATGACGCTAAAAAGATTATCGCTATCGCACTTCGTAATCGCTATAGGCGTATGCAACTACCAAGTAGTATTCAAGATGATATAGTGCCTAAAAATATTTTGATGATAGGCTCTACTGGCGTTGGTAAAACCGAGATCGCAAGACGCCTCTCAAAGCTATTTGGGCTGCCATTTATCAAAGTAGAAGCTAGTAAATATACTGAAGTTGGCTTTGTAGGTAGAGATGTGGAGTCTATGATACGAGACCTAGCTATGGCGGCGCTAAATTTAGTAAAACAAGAGCACAGAGATAGAAATAGCGATAAAATAGAAGAGTATATAGAAAAGCGAATTTTAGAAAAGCTCCTTCCGCCACTACCAAATGGAGCAACTGATGAGAAAAAAGAGCAGTATGAAATCAGCTATGAGAAGATGAAGCAAAAGCTAAGAGATGGTAAGCTTGATGATTTGGTTATTGAGATTGAGGTGGATCAATCGAGCTTTGAAGCTGGAGCGAATTTGCCACCTGATATGGCTGCTATGCAAGAGAGCTTTATCAAAGTTATTGGTATTACAAACAAAAAAGTTAAAAAAGATATGAAGGTCAAAGACGCCAAAGAGAGCTTAAAAAATGAGGCTAGTGAGAAGATTTTGGATATGGAAAGTATCAAATCTGAAGCTTTAAAAAGAGCGCAAAATGAGGGGATTATATTTATTGATGAGATTGATAAAGTAGCCGTAAGTAGCTCAACTCGCCAAGACCCTAGCAAAGAAGGAGTTCAAAGAGATCTTTTGCCTATTGTAGAAGGTAGCGATGTATCTACTAAATTTGGGACTATCAAGACCGATCATATCCTATTTATCGCTGCTGGTGCATTTCATATGTCTAAGCCAAGCGATTTAATCCCTGAATTACAAGGGAGATTTCCACTTCGTGTAAGCCTTGATAGCTTAGATGAAAACGCTCTATACGAGATCTTAACCAAACCTAAAAATTCGCTTTTAAATCAATATAAAGCCCTACTAAGCGTAGAAGATGTAGAGCTTGAATTTGATGATGAGGCTCTTAGACAAATTGCTAAATTAACACAAAATACCAATCAAAAAGTCGAAGATATCGGTGCTAGGAGATTACATACTGTGATTGAGAAGCTACTTGAGGATATTAGCTTTGATGCTGATATTTATAAGGGGCAAAAATTTATAGTAACTAAAGAGCTTGTAGATGAGAAATTGGGCGAAATTTGCCAAGATGAAGATAGAGCAAAGTATATATTATGAGAAGTGGGTTTGTAACCTTAATAGGTAGGACAAACGCTGGTAAAAGCAGTCTTTTAAACTACTTGCTAAATCAAAAAATATCGATGGTATCACATAAGCAAAATGCTACTAGGCGTAAGATTTTAGGCATTGTAATGCATGGAGATGACCAAGCGATATTTATAGATACACCAGGATTACACGATAGTAGCAAGGCGTTAAATAAATTTATGATCCAAAGTGCTATAAGCTCCTTAGGCGATGCGGACACGGCTGTCTTTGTAGCAAGTGTGTTTGATGGTGTAGAAAATTATGAAAAATTCTTAAATTTAAATAGCCCCCTACCCCACATAATCGCACTTACAAAAATAGATGAAATTACCCAAGATAAGCTATTTGAAAAGCTAAATGAGTATCAAAAATACTCTAATAATTTTCAAGCTATTATCCCAATAACAATCAAAAAACAAGCTTATCGTAAGATATTTTTAGACGCACTTATGCCGCTTTTACCTACTCATCCACACTACTATGATCCTGAATATATAACTACAACAAATGAAAAAGATATATATAAAGATTTTATCTTAGAAGCGATATTTGAGTGCGTAAGCCAAGAAATTCCATATAGCTCTGATGCTATGGTATCAAAGGTTAAGCAAAATGGCGATATTTTAGAAATTCAAGCTAAGATTATTACTGATAATAACCATCATAAGGCTATTTTAATAGGCAAAAATGGGGCTACAATTAAGCGGATTGGAATTGTATCTCGTAAAATTATAAGTAAATTTAATAATCAAAAAGTTTGTATGAAATTAAGCGTAGAAGTGGATAAAAATTGGCATACAAATGAAAATAGTATTAAAAAATATTTAGATATAAAAGGAAATTAAATGGGATTTCAAAGGGTTCTTAAGGCCATAGAAGACATAAAAAATGGTAAAATGATAGTTATGGTAGATGATGAAGATAGAGAAAATGAAGGTGATATTGTATTTTCGGCCGCATTTAGCGATGTTCAAAAGGTAAATTTTATGATTACTCATGCTAAGGGCGTTGTATGCACTCCACTTAGCAAGGAGTTAGCTGATAAATTTGAGTTATATCCGATGGTTGGGGCAAATACTAGCTCTCATGATACAGCTTTTACCATTAGTATTGACGCCAAAAAAGCCTCAACTGGAGTTAGTGCGTATGAGAGAGATATGACAATCAAAATGCTAGTAGATGGTGCTACAAGGGCTGGAGACTTTGTAAGACCTGGCCATATATTTCCTCTTATTGCTAAAAGTGGCGGGGTATTAGAAAGAACTGGACATACTGAAGGAAGTATAGATCTATGTAGGTTGGCTGGGTTAGCACCTGTGTCGGTAATTTGCGAAATAGTAAATGACGATGGGACGATGGCTAGGCGTGATGATTTAGAGAAATTTTGCGATAAATTTGGATTAAATATGGTTAGCATTGCTGAGATTATCGAGTATAGGCTCCACCATGAGAAATTAATTAGTGTTAGTGAGCTTGGCAAATCTCAAATTGCTGGTAAAAATGCAAATAAATATAGCATTATGGATCATTTAGGCAATACCCACTACGCTTTTATTTTTGGCGATATAAAAGATACAACAAATGTCAAATTTCATAAGATTAAAGATGATATTGAGCTTTTAAATTCGCATAAATTTAGCGAATTTATCTCCCATATAGATTTGCTTGATAAAGATGGTGGGATACTAATATTTTTAGCTGGTAATGAAGATGATGGTAGCTTGATTAAAAACTATGGTATAGGTGCTCAAATCTTAAAATATTTTGGGGCAAGCGATATTAAAATTTTAAGCTCTAGCGAATCTAAGGAGTTTGTAGCTATCAAAGGTTTTGGGCTTAATATTTTGGGACAAAAATCATAATAAAATCACTTGAAAGTTATAATATTAGAATATTTATAAAACTATAAATATTCTAATAAATTTAAACTAGATTTTAGCAAATTTAAAAACTAGATAAAATCTTATTATAATAAAAATTCTTAAAACACACTGGTAAAAAATTTACTAAATGCATCATAAATTTGCTTATTTCTATTTTCGATATCGCCTTTTAACCAATCCTCTTGCGGACTTGCGGCTAAATCTTGTGCTTCTATAAAATAAGAAGATTGATATATCTCTTTCTTTTTATTAAAATACCCATTTCCAGCCTGAATATTTAACTTTTTCTCCAAAAACATTTTATTACCAACCTGTTCTAAATACTCTTGAGCCTCCTTTTCATCCCAACCATTATAATTTGTATTTTGCCAATTTCTAGGAAAAATATGCTCAATCTCTGCCTTTACTAAACTATAATTTTTATTATCTTTATTCCATTGCATTACTTGATTTTCGTTATACAAAATAGCATAAAGAGATAAAATATAGCGAATTTGCTGTGGTCTAGCTTTTTTTGAAAAGTCTATAAAATTTTCTAATGATGGCATTTTTAAATCTGGTAAATTTATACTCGACTCAAAAATATTTTTTATCTTATTTTCTTTAATAATATTTACATTTGCTTTCATAAGACCCCAGAATAATCCAGAACTTCCACCCTTTCCATATATAAGCCCTAATGCATTATACGCTACAAGTTGTGGTAAGATTTTATCGAAAATACCCTTATTTTCATCATTTTTATCCTTATAAAAACATACACTTACAACCATCTGCCATAATCTATTTTGATAGGTATTTAAAATCGCAAAATATTTTTTAGCTTCTGGATTTAAATAATTATAAGGATTACACCAAAACTCACCCAATTGTTTAATAAATTCAAAAGTTTCTTCTTTATTTAATAAATCTTCATTCGCGGCAAAATTTACTCTTTTATTTTTAGAGTTCTCTTTATCTTTTTTAGTCCAAAACTCAAGCACACCAGGAATAACTGTATCAACTTCACCATGCTCCGCTCTAATAATGTGCTCATATTGAGTAAATAAGAAACTAACATCTTCTTTTTTAAGATAGTTTGAGTTTTGAATTTGATTTTCTAAAGCTTTCCACTCTTTTGCAAATTCCATTCTATCCTTATCATTTTTATTAGTAAAAATCAAGCCTTTAAAAATATCAGCTGGACTTAAGGAGACACCTCTATTGTTTAATGTATTAAAAATTCTTAAAGCTTTATCTCGACCATCACATTCAATTGGCAAAATTACACAATTTTGCAATAAACATAAACAAAAATTAAACCACTCTGTAGGTTTGTCTTTTGCTAATTCATCAATTTTATTTTGAAATAATATAAAATTTTTCTCATATAAAGATAATTTTTTACTCTCTTTATCAATAATTAAGTTATCTTTAAAAATATTTTCTAAGCTTTGATTGTCTAAATCTGTAGCCACTTCACTTTTAAAATGCACTTTATCAAAATCAATATTTCCAGTCAAGGGATTTATATCCCAAAGACAAGAAGCTAAATTATCCTTTAGCTTATCGATACCATTTTGCCCTCTTGCTTTTTCATATAATGCACGAATAAATAAACATAAAGTTGTCGTTCTTTGCTGTCCGTCAATAATGTTTTGTTTGCCATCTTCCTTATAAATTACCACAGAGCCTAAAAAATACTCCTCATCTTCTTCTTTATTTTCAAAGAAATTATAAACATCTTCCCATAACTGTTCGCACTCATCTTCGCTCCAAACATAATTCCTTTGATACATAGGGATTAAAAATTTATTTTTTGATAGATACTCAAAAATACTCTTTCTTTCCGCTCTCATTTCAGCCATCTGATCCTCCTAAATAACTTAAATTTTAAAGTTTAATCTACCTTTTCTTTGGTCTAAATACCTTTATTTTACTCTCATCGCACTCTATATACGCAGCACCTATTAGGTCTAGGCAGTATGGAATAGCTGGAAAAACCGGCTCTAAACACTCTCTTATCGCTTTTGGTTGGCCAGGCAGATTTACTATTAAAGTTTTATCTTTGATACCAGCAATTTGCCTTGATAAAATCGCTGTTGGGACATATTTTAAGCTCACACTACGCATTAACTCGCCAAAGCCAGGAAGTATCTTATCGCACACTGCTTTGGTCGCTTCAGGGGTTACATCTCTAGGGGCTGGTCCAGTCCCACCAGTGGTAAATACAATATCGCACCCTTGTGAGCATAGCTCTATTAAGCTAGATTTTATCAGCTCATACTCATCAGGAATTACCTTATAAATAAACTCCAAATCCCCTACTATCCACTCTTTTAATAAATTTTTAATAGCCACGCCACTCTCATCAGCATACACTCCAGCACTTGCCCTATCACTTAGAGTTAAAACCCCTATTTTAGCCATTATTTATCCTTTGTATTATCATTATTACATCTGATTTGCTAGCTGATTCATTCTCTATTAAAAATGCCGATAATAGCTCTATCTCGGCTCTCATTTTAGCAACCAAATCATCTACTTGAGCTCGTATATCTTCTAAAAGTTTGCTAATTTCATCATCGCTAGATATGATTTTCTCTCCCATCGCATACTCATCTACTATTTTTTTAGCAATATTTTTAGCGATTTTTAAATCATCTTTGGAGTTAGTATATAACTCGCCTTTTATTAAATTCAGTGCTGAAATACCAGCTAAATGCACCTTTATAAGTCCTAAAAGATCGCTTTTTGAGCTTAAATATGTATCTCCTAGAGTAAATTTATCATTTAAAAGTGAAATTTGATTAAAATTAATACCATAATATTCAGCCATAAGGGCTTTTGCTGATTGATATATGGCTTGGATTTGCTTCTCATTTTGATTTAAGCTATGAAGTGGCTTTTTGCCATCAATTACCCTATTTTCCACAGCTTTAAAATCATCATTAGTTATAATATCCTTACCATTTCTTAAAGCATTTATAGCCGCTTCATTGACTAAAGTCGCAATCGACGCACCGCTAAATCCAGTTGTATTTCTAGCTACAATATCTATATCTACGCTATGCTTTTTATCTTGTAAATACATTTTAAGTATATCGCTTCTATCTGAAATATCAGGCAGACCTACATAAATTCTCCTATCAAATCTCCCGCTTCTTAGTAGCGCTTCATCCATCATCTCAATCTTATTTGTAGCAGCGATCACCACCACGCCACTACTACTTAAAAATCCATCCATCTCTGTAAGCAACTGATTAAGAGTAGCCTCTCTCTCATCGCTTCTATTGCCACCCCTTGCTTTGCCAACAGCGTCAATCTCATCGATAAATATTATGCTTGGGGCATAAGTTTTAGCCATGCTAAATAGCTCACGCACCCGCTTTGCCCCCATTCCAGCATAAATTTGAACAAAATTAGCACCACTTTGGTAGAAAAACGGCACATTCGCCTCCCCTGCTACAGCCTTTGCTATTAAGGTTTTACCCACTCCAGGAGAGCCAACCATCAAGACACCCTTTGGCATTTTAATACCTAAATTTGCATATTTAGCTGGATTTTTTAAAAAATCCACTATCTCGATTAATTCACTTTTAACCTCTTTTATACCAGCGACATCATCAAATGAGACAT
Source organism: Campylobacter sp. RM19073 (assembly GCF_024723495.1). NCBI lineage: Bacteria > Pseudomonadati > Campylobacterota > Epsilonproteobacteria > Campylobacterales > Campylobacteraceae > Campylobacter > Campylobacter sp. RM19073. The sequence goes on from NZ_JANQCT010000001.1 coordinate 189,233, forward strand.
TTGATACTACTGGCGTAATCTGATTTGTGATATTTTGAGCTAGCTCTGCGTTTTTACTTTTAGGCTCTAGCCTTGCTATCTGTGGTAGAAATTTAAATGCCATAAATGCCATTACACCAAATATAATTAGAATAAGAAAAATCCATATAAATGAGCCATCGCCACTTATCTCTACAGCTACTTTTTGACCCAATTCATTTAAATTTATCATCTCTTTTGGGATTATGAAGCTTCTATTTTCTGTTTTTATTATCACTTCGTTATTATCAATTATAGCATTTTGTATGGCACCAGCTTGGAGATAATTATCATACTCTAATAGGGTAATTTTGCTAGGCATTGAGCGAAATATAGCAATTGCAAATAGCAAAACCAAAACCAAACTAGCAGCTACAATGATGGATTTTTTGTTAAATTTAGATAGTTTTATTTGATTAAATTTTAGCATAGTTAAATTCCTGCATTATTTCATAATCTGAGATATTTATCCACTCTTTTGATATATTTTTAGGGCTTTTTATCTTTATTTTATTATAATATTGATCCCAACCTTCATAAATATCATCATCGCAGCGTTTCTCAACTAAAATATTTAAAGGCTTATTAGAGTTATTTTGCCTAAATTTATAGTTATTATCAGCAACTATATTTTGAAGGGTTTTTAATCTCTCTTTAGCGGTTTTAGGATCTACATCTATAGCCATTGTGGCTGATTTCGTCCCATTTCTTGGACTAAATATAAAAGCGTGGATATGAGTAAGTGGGAATTTAATGAAATTTTCTAAGGCTTCATCCCAAATTTTTGGCGTTTCTCCAGGATGAGCAACGATAAAATCCGTCCCAAGTGCAAATCCCATCGAGCTAAGCTCACAAAATAGATCCAGATCTCTAAGCGCCCTATTTCGCCGATTCATTATAGTTAGCATATCTTGGCTAGTATGCTGAAGTGCGATATGCAAATGCCGCTCTAACCACGGCTCACGCAATATCTCTTTAAAGCTCTCATCGATCTGACTAGGCTCTATGCTACCAAGGCGAATTCGCTTAATTCCATTGATTTTGCCAAGATTTGATAATAACTTACCAAGAGTAGTAGAGCCTCCTTTGCCATAGCTACCGATATTTGTCCCAGTTAAGACAATTTCGCTATATCCATTATTTGCTAAAATTCTAGCCTCATTTAATATCACGCTCTCATCGATACTTCTGCTAAGACCACGCACACTTGGGATAATACAATAACTACAAGAGAAATCACAGCCCTCTTGAATTTTGATAAAAGCCTTAGTGTGATTTTCATAGTTGCTTACTATATTTTTATCAATAAAATTTAGATCACCCAGCTCATAAAATGGCTCACTCCTGCTTAGCATTTCATCTATTTTACTCTTATTACTCGCACCCAAAACTCCAAAAATAGCTGAATTTTTAAATAGCTCATCGCCTTTGCTAACTGCCCCACACCCTGTCAAAACAACCTTTTTACCACTATTTCGCATACTATTTATATAGTTTCTTACTCCGCTATCAGCGCCATTGGTAACTGTACATGAATTAACCACAATTATATCAGCTAAGCTCTCATCATTTATAATCTCATAATTTTTAATATAGCTTTTTAAAAGCTCGGTATCGTAGATATTTGTGCGGCATCCAAATGTTTTAAAATATACTCTCAATCTAAATTTTCCTTATTAAATTCTAATTGTTTGTTTTCGATTTTACCAAAGTGCCTACCCATAAATAGAGTTTGAGTAGGATATGCGATTTTGATATCATTTTCAGCATTTAAAGCCTCTATTATCTCGGCGCTAATAGTGCTTCTAAGAGCTAGTGTGCCATATGAGTTATTCATATACCAAACACTAATATTAATCCCATAAGGCTCAAAAAAGCTAAATATCCTAGGTTCTACATTAGTATTTTTAATATTATATTGATCTCTAAGCTTATTCATCTGTTGCTTGGCAATATCAGTGTAGCCTTTTGAATACTTTCTTGCTATATTTTTAATAATATGCATAGCCTTTTTATGATTACTATCAAAGCTTAGCATTATATCGATTCCATCCCACACGGTTTTCATACCGCTGTGAGTGTAGTTAGCAATTAGCTCTGTAAATATATAGTTATTTGGTATAAATATAATTCTACCACTTCGGCGATTTACCTTATATGTAGTTAGCGTAATATCCTCATAAATTGTCATTCTAAGCAGACTAATATCGATAATATCGCCTACATAATCGCCATTTTGGTATCTTACACGAATTCTATCACCCACATGAAATGTCCCACCAAAGATAATCACGCTCCATCCAAGAAGACTCATAAACATATCCTTCATAGCAATAGCCAAACCAGCTGAAGCAAAACCAAGGATAGTTACCATATAGCTGACATTTTCTATATACGCAAAAAGCAAAATAAATATAATAATAGTAAAATTAACAACATTTATAAATTTATTTATTGTGTAGAATTTTTGATTATCTGTAAGATACTTTTTAGCTGTATATTTAAGCAAAAATCCAATCAAAATAACAATAAGAATGGTAAAAAATATAGTTAAAGTCTCTTTAATCTGCGATGTTAGGCTATCAGTAGCACGGTTAATAGTCTCATCTAATCTAGTTTGATATACTCCAAATGTAGTTGTAGCAATCTCTTTGGCTATATTAAATTCGCTTAAAGTTCTATTGATCTCAACTAAATTTGTATAGTTTGCTGTAGTTTTATTTGCGTCATAAATCTCTTGGAGTAAATTTTGCTTTTTACTAAGAATATCCACAGCCACCTCAAGTTGTGCTAAGCGACTATAATACTCAGCCTTTTGCCCCTTAAGACGCTTAATATATGAAAAACCGCCGATTATAGCAATTGGATTTGTGATCTTATACTCCTCTTCAATATCAGGCACGGCTAACATATTTTGAAATGGAGATCGCTCATACTCTTTTAAAAGCTCAATTTGCTCTTTTAAACTAGCCACTCTGCTACTAGCTTCTTCATAGTTTTGAGTGGATTTATCACTATTTTTTAGCTGATTTTGAGCCTGTTCTAACTCTAATAGTAGATTTTGATAAGTGTTATAATTAGCATATTTTATCAGCCAAATATTGCTCTTTAAGGCTGTATCTAATCTATTTATATTCTCATTTAGCTGATTTTGATCGCCAGCCATTAAAATGGTGGTAAAAAATATTAAAAAAGCTATGATTTTACTCATTTAAATAGCCTTAAAACTTCAATTACTTGCTCTTTGGATATATCACTTTTTATGGTATTTGCTCCAATTCCATTTGGAAGAATAAATTTAATCACGCTATTTTCACTCTTTTTATCTAGGTTAAATGCGTCATAAAATGCGTATTCATCTTTTATTTTATACTTTGTTGGAAGGTTAAATTTGATTAGTAAATTCTCTATTCTATCAAGCTCCTTAACGCTCAAAAGCCCTAAATTTACTGCTAATTTATTTGCCATATTCATTCCTACAGCCACTGCTTCGCCGTGTAAAAGACCTTTATAATTTAGCTCATTTTCTATCACATGAGCAAATGTATGACCATAATTTAACACCGCTCTTAAGCCCTTCTCACGCTCATCTTGGCTGACAACCATCGCTTTTAGCTCTACACATCGCCTAATAATTTTAGTTAAATCGCTTTGATTTGTTATATCACAACTTTCAAAAAATTCAAAAAACTTTTTATCAAACATAACTGCCATCTTAATCGCCTCAGCTATGCCAGCTACGAATTCACGACTAGGTAGGCTTTTTAAAAATTTACTTTGGCAATAGACTGCTTTGGGCTGATAAAAGCTACCGATTAAATTTTTACCAAATTTATTATTTATGCCGGTTTTACCACCTACACTTGCATCTACTTGAGCTAAAAGCGTAGTAGGAATAGTGATAAAGTCAATCCCACGCTCATAAATACTAGCCACAAATCCGCTCATATCGCTAACCACTCCACCACCAAGGGCTATTATAGTGCTAGAGCGATCTAAACGGCTGACAAAGAGCTGCTCTAAAATGCTTTGTATGGTGGCCATATTTTTATACTCTTCCCCATCTGCAATGGTGATAACATACTTCTCATCAGCTTCGATTAGATCTAAAATTTCAGCTAAATATAGTCCGCCAACCTTAGAATTGGTAATTATAGATACCTTGCCTTTAAATTTGAGTTTATCAAGCTCATCTATATAGACTTTATAACTATTTTTATCTAAATTTATATCAATTTGCATATTTTATCCTTTTTTTGATTTTATCCAACTCACCTTTAATTACTCTTTAATTAACCTTGAATTGCGTATAATTTTTTACGCTCACTTGAGCTAGCAATATTTAGCATTTTACGATATTTGGTTATAGTTCTGCGGACTAATTTTATATCAAATTCACTCTCAATCATAGCCAAAATCGCCTCATCGCTTAAAGGCTTTAATCTATTTTCATTCTTAATTAAGTTTAGCAAAAACTCCTTAATAGCGGCATTTGATACCTCTTTTGCTGCTGCTGCTGTAAAGAAATTTTTCAGTGGGACAATTCCTCGTTTGGAGCTTAGAAATTTATTTTGTATCGCACGGCTAATAGTAGATGGATTTCTGCCTAAATCATCAGCAATATCTTTTAACTTCATCGGCTTTATATCTCCGCCAAAGAAGTAGTCATATTGATATTCTATTATCATTAAGCCAATCTTATAAAGCGTGGATTTACGCATCTCTAATGCATCGATTAGATCCTTTGCCTCTTTGATTTTACTAGATACAAACTCGCTTTTTTCATCAACTCCATCTATATCAATATTAATATGTGGATAAAATTCATCATTTACAGCCACCTCTATCGCACCATCATTATCATAAACAAAAATATCAGGAATAACTAATATATCATTATCCATATACTCTATTGCCGGGGGGTTTTTGAATTTTTTTATTATACTCATAGCGGCGTCATAATTTTTGCGTTTTGTAAATTTACTGATATTTTCAAAATCTTCTATAATCTCAACACAAAGCCTATATATCTCATCATCATCGCATAGATCATTAAGCTGAAATATAAAACTCTCCTTATAATCCACAGCCCCAACTCCAATAGGCTCTAAATAGGCAAATCTAGCACGAACTCTCTCAACTTCCTCCTTGCTAAAATTAGCAAATTTCTCATCACTCCACTCAAAATAACCCTCATCGCTAATAGACTCAATAATCAAATTTGCTATCTCTTTGGACTTTTGAGAAGGAAACAATCTATCATCGATTTGATTATATAGCTTTTCATAAAGGCTCTCTTTATAAATTATGTTTGATTCTATCGCATCACTTATGCTAGTTTTATATAGATCGTTATAAAAATTAATAGATCTACTTTTTGGATTTGGCTCTAGCTGAGCAAATGGGTTTTTTTCTAAAAATGGCTCTAAAGTCTCCTTTAGCTCATCACCAGAAGCTTGTAAAATAGGCAACCAGCTGCGAAGAGTTTGATTTAATTTAGTTTTAGCGGTGAGCTTTTGAGAGAGTTTCATTAGTCTAGCAATTTAAACTCTTCGCCAAGATAGTGAGTTCTAACCAAATTATTATTGGCTACATCTTTTGCGCTTCCACTAGCTAGCAAAGTTCCACTTTTAATCACATAAGCCCTATCGCAGATCGCCAAAGTCTCTCGCACATTGTGATCTGTGATTAAAATTCCAATATTTAATTTTTTAAGATCATTTATAATACTTTGAATATCAGCCACAGCAATCGGATCTACCCCAGCAAATGGCTCATCAAGTAGTAAGAATTTTGGCATTATCATCAAGCTTCTAGCAATCTCACATCTACGCCTCTCTCCACCACTTAGACTAAGCCCTTTTCTAGTCCTAATAGGTTCAATATTTAATAAATTTAGCATCTCATCTACTTTTTGATCTATGATCTTACCATCTTTATATAGAATTTGTGCTGCTAAAATGAGATTTTCTTCTACTGTTAAATCTTTAAAAATACTGCTTTCTTGAGGTAAATATCCAATTCCTTGCATCGCTCTTTTATGTAAAGGATTGGCCGTAATATCATTTCCATCAAGTAAAATCTCGCCACTACTAGGCAAAATAAGCCCACAAATCATATAAAATGTAGTGGTCTTACCAGCTCCATTTGGCCCTAAGAGCCCCACTACTTCACCGCTTTTAATCTCAAGCGAAACCCCATTTATGATATTGGTTTTTTTAATATTTTTCTTTAAATTTCTAACCTCTAAGCTATGCATAACTCACCTCATAAATTCTCTCATCACCGCAAATTTCAATATCCACAATACACACATCAAGCCCATTTGTCTTAGCAAACTCAAGTAGCTCATCATCTGCCCACTCAATTATATGAAGTCCATCTTCATATAAATTCTCATATAATCCATTTTGTTTTAATGCTTTAAAGCCACCGCTATATATATCATAGTGATACACTCCATCATACTCTTGCATTATGCTAAAAGTTGGCGAAGTAACTAAATTTGAACTATTTATAATTGCCTTGCTAAGTGTAGTTTTACCACTAGCTAAATTTCCCCTAAGAGCGATAATTCCGCTATTTGGTAGCTCTTTTATAAGGCTATTAAGCTCATTTAAACCGAGTTTAAATCTCTTTGACATAGCTACTTTGCTCGCTTTTTGGGATTGATTTGGTCGTTGGGATAGCTAATACTTCATAGCTAATCTCTTTAACTAGGAATTTAATCGTAATCTTATCGCCGATTTTCACCTCTTTACTAGGCTTAGCTACAACTCCATTTATGCTTACTACGCCACTTTTACACATATCTTCGCTAATTGCACGGCGTTTAGTGATATTTACTGTATTTAAAAATTTATCTACTCTCATAGGAGTTATTTTAGCTAAATTTGGCTGAATTTTGATTTTAATTTATATATTTTATATAGTAGAGATAGCTCCCTCTTCATTTGAAGAGGGCAAGGGATTATTTTTTCTTGCAAGATTTGCAGTTAGCAACTGCATCTTTAAAGTTTTTACCAACTTTAAATTTAACAACTTTTTTAGCTGGAACTTTAACTTCTTTACCAGTGCTTGGAACTTTAGCCGTTCTGGCTGCTCTTTCAGTTACGCTAAAAGTACCAAAACCGACAAAAGTAACACTATCGCCTTTTGTTAGCACTTCGCTAATTGCTTCAAGCACACCATCAAGTGCAGCTTCTGCGTCTTTTTTTGTCAAGCTAGCTTTATTAGCTACTAGGCCTACAAATTCTGATTTTGTCATTATTAATCCTTATGTGGAAATTTGCAATATAATTCTACACTATTTTACCGCTAAATTCAAGAGTTTAGCCTATTTTTACGCAAAAACAAGCCATTTTATACTAAATTTATATAGTTTTGACTTTAAATTTAGTATAAATAGCCATAAATTCACTATCTTTTTACTATTTTAAAATTGAGTTAATAATGGTTTTTGCACCATCTTTATCTATTAAAGATATTAATTTTTGCGATATATTTTTTAAATTTATGCTATAAATTATATTTATTAAACTATCTTTATCTATCTTATTTTGCTCTATTATCATTCCAGCGTCTTGGTCTTGTAAAAATTTAGCATTATGGAATTGATGGTTATTTGCAGCGTGCGGAAATGGTATAAAAAGTGTAGGTAAGCCATTTGCACAAAGCTCCCAAATAGTGCTAGCTCCAGCCCTACTAATGCAAAAATCAGCTCTATTCATAAAAAGCTCAATATCTTTACTAAAAGGGAAAACTTCAGCTTTTACGCCAATTTCTTCATATTTTTTACAAATTATCTCATACTCTTTTTGACCGCATTGATGGATAATTTTAACCCCATTTTTATCTAAATCTTTAGCCAAATTTACAGCTAATGAGTTGATAAAATTCGCCCCTTGTGAGCCACCAAGAAATAAAATTGTCTTTAAATTTTCTCGAACTCTTCTTGTTTTAAAAAATTTCTCATCAACAGGATAGCTAAATTTTGGCTCAAAATATGAGCTAAAAAACCCCTTAGCAAATGGCTTAAGGATTAAATTTAACCTACCAATCACAGCATTTTGCTCGTGAATATATAACTTTTTACCCCACATAATCGCACCAAATGCCGCTGGAGCTGCACTATATCCACCCACGCTAATAACTAAGCTAACCCCATGAGTACTAAAAATTTGCTTACATTTAAAAGATAAACTTAGTATATTAATTAAAGATTTTAATCTACCCAAACCTCGCTTATTTACCACACCACTGCTATTTAAAAAGTATGTAGCATCAAATATATCACTATTTTCAAACCACATTCTATCTTGTCCGCTACTTGAGCCTATAAATATCGTCTTAATGCCACGCGAATTTAGCTCATTAGCAAACGCTTTAGCAATAGCTAAATGTCCACCAGTCCCGCCACCTGTAATTGCTATCATGATAGATCTGCTTTCTTACTAACCATAAGCACCATTCCAACTCCTACACAAAGTGCTAAAATAGAGCTACCCCCATAACTCAAAAAAGGAACCGCAATCCCTTTAATAGGCGTAATTGATGTAATACCATATGAGTTGATTAAAAACGCCATCGTAATAATCGTCCCAACCCCTAAACTAAATAGATGATAAACTCTATTTTTATTTCTTGATGAAATTTTAAGTATCCTATAAATTGCAAATATCATTATCAAAGTAATACCAAAAATACCGATAAATCCAAGCTCTTCAGCGATTCCAGCTAATACAAAATCTGTATGAACTTCGCTTAAAAATCCAAGCTTAAATGTCCCATTTCCAAGCCCCACACCAAAAAATCCACCATGATATATAGCATTTAGCGAGTGGCCTATCTGATATGGCTCCTCTGCTCCACTTATCCGTAAAATATCAGCCATACTAGCTGGTAAAAATGACAATACAAAATCTTGATTTGTAACCCACCAAGACTGAAATCTCCTAATCCTATGCTCCTGAGTTATAATAGCAAAAAAGACTAAAATTACCCCAGCAAGACCAAATAAACCAAAAAATCTCTTACTAGTACCAGCAAATGTAGCTAAGACTATCAAAGTTAGTGCTAAAACCACCACTTGACCTAAATCTTTTTGTAAAATCGCAATCAAAAATACAGCAATAGCAAAAATAATAAAATATGGAAAAAGTAACATAAATTCATCTTTTAGCCGCTTTTTATTGTGATCTAGCTTTCTTGAAAAGCTCCAAGCTAAAAAAAACACAAATCCAATTTTAAAAAACTCCACAGGAGATAAAGAGATAGGGCCAAATCTTATCCAACGCTTAGCCCCGCCAGTAATAGGCACAAGCGAAGCTGGCAAAAACTGCATTATAATCATTGCTAAAAATGAGCCAAAAAATAGCGTAAATCCTATCACTTCAAAAGATGTAAGTGAGCCGATCCATCTCTTATCTGGGTCAATTTGCGAAAGCTTCCACATAATAAAAATTCCAACAACCCCTACCAAAAACTGTCTAATAAAAAAGTGATAACTAGAAAAATCATAATAAAGCACGGTAAAAGCTGGTAGCGATAGCGAAAATATCATACCAATAGTAATAAGCACAACACAGGTATAAAATAGCCTAAAATCAACCTCGTACATATTTCTCCATCACTAATCATTTAGCTCTTCAGCTACCTTTGCGGCTAGCTTTAGTTTATCGCTATCAAAATGTGTATAAATTCTAGAAGTATCAAGACTAGCATGACCTAAAGCTTCTTGGACTAAGACTAGGTCTTTTTGCTTTTTATATAGCATTGTAGCAAATGTATGTCTAAGCATATGAGCACCATTTTTGCCTTTTCTAATACCAGCTTGAAATAAAATTTGCTCTACAATCCTACTTACATAAGCTTGAGTTAGCTTCCCGCCATTGCGATTGACAAATATATAGCCATCTTGATTTATATAATTAATAGCTATAGCATCTAAATGCGTATCAATCAAATGCTTTTTTACCATCACAACTCTATATTTATTGCCTTTGCCTCGTATCCTAATAATATATAAATCCCCTTCTTGGCTAATATCTTTTCGTTTTAAATTTATTGCTTCACTAACTCTAATTCCAGTAAAAACAATAATCTTTATAATAAGTCTATTTCTATGCGTATTACTCTTAAATTCAGCCGTATCGATAGCGGCTATAAATTTTTTTACCTCGTCTTCGCCCATAAATTCAGGTAGTTTAGCCCCTTGCTTTCCGCTGATACCACCCCAATTTTTAAGCTCGATATCAAAGATATGAGATTTGCCATTCTCTTCATTTTGCTTACTTAGATAACTAAAAAAATTGATAGCTGCTATCCTATAATTTTTCTTACTTGCATCGCTTAGTGAGCCAGTAGCACTAGCTAATACTTCGCTTAATAGCTCTTCATCTATCTGAGAGAGACTCTCAAGATCATAATAATTTAGAGTCTCATATATCTTTTTAAGGGGGTTAAAATATGTGTTTATCCCAGTCAAACCAGCATTTCTAGCAACCTTAGCTAAGCCATCTAGCTCTTCAATATCCTTCACACCTTTAGTTAAAGCAAAATTTACACTAGCTAGGGCTTTTGGATCTTTTAGCTCTTTGTTTGATAGGGAATTTAACTTATATTTTACATATCTACTAAGCCAAAATAGCATAGAGCTTCGAAAATTATCTTTATAATCTAACTTATACTTCATGGCTTAGTAAAACTTTATTAATCAATTTTTCTACCATTTTTACCAGCGATGATAAAGCGAAGAGCATTTAATTTGATAAAGCCATTTGCGTCTTTTTGGTCATATACGCTATCTTCTTCAAATGTGCAATAAGCCTCGTTAAATAGATTATCACTCTTACTATCTCTACCAATTATTATCACATTGCCTTTATATAATTCCACTCTTACTATGCCATTTACATGTTTTTGACTCTCATCGATTGCGGCTTGTAGCATCTTTCTTTCTGGAGAGAACCAATATCCATTATAGATTAATTTTGCATATCTTGGCATTAATTCATCTTTTAAATGAGCTGCTTCTCTATCTAGAGTTATACTCTCAATGGCTCTATGTGCTTTTAGCATTATTGTGCCTCCTGGAGTCTCATAGCATCCACGACTCTTCATACCTACATAGCGATTTTCAACTATATCAAGTCTGCCAACTCCATGCTTTGCCCCAAGTCTATTTAGCTCTTCAAGCATCTTACTAGCTTTTAACTCCTTGCCATTTAATGCTACTGGGTCGCCATTTTTATATGTGATTTCTATGATTTCGCTTTCATTTGGAGCATCTTTTGGGCTTGTTGTCCAACGCCACATATCATCTTCTGGAGCGTTATTTGGATCTTCTAAAATCAATCCTTCATATGAGATATGAAGTAAATTTGCATCCATTGAGTATGGGGATTTGCCTTTTTTCTTGCTTATATCTATTCCGTGCTTTGAAGCATATGCTAAAAGCTTTTCACGACTATCTAGATCCCACTCTCTCCAAGGTGCTATAACTTTGATATTTGGATTTAGAGCGTAAGCCCCTATCTCAAATCTTACTTGATCATTCCCCTTGCCTGTAGCGCCATGACTAATGCAATCAGCCCCAGTCTTTGCCGCTATCTCAACAAGTCTTTTAGCTATTAATGGTCTAGCAATCGATGTGCCTAGTAGATACTCGCCTTCGTATATAGCATTGGCTCTAAACATAGGAAATACGAAATCTCTTACAAACTCCTCTTTTAAATCTTCGATAAAAATATTTTCAGGTTTTATACCAAGGCTAATAGCCTTTGCGCGAGCTGGTTCTACCTCTTCACCTTGACCAATATCAGCTGTGAATGTGACAACCTCGCACTTATACTCATCTTGTAGCCATTTTAAAATTATACTAGTATCAAGTCCGCCACTATAGGCCAAAACTACCTTTTTGACATCTTTTGCCTTCATTTTTACTCCCTTAAATAAAATGGAGTATTTTAGCCAAAATATGCTTAAGATTTGATATTTTATATATTTGATTTATATGAAATTTAAAATATTTGGAGCTAGAATTGCTCCAAATTTATATGGTTTATTTTAAGATTGTGCCATCTTTGCGAATTAATGAGCCATCTATATCGCGTAAAAATTTGCCATTTTCATCACATTTAAAAATATCTTTATTAGTAAATGAATCTACAATTTCCCAAAATTCATCAGCACTAAATCCACTATATTCAAGATACTTTTTAATAGCTTTTTTAGGCGGCTTACCATCATATTTATTTACTAGCCTTACGCCCTGCTCTCTATCTATATATCCTAGTCTAATATCCATACAAGCATTATCAGTAGCCCTTCCAAAGCCGTATTTACAATATTTTATATAATCATGCAGATGGTTTGAGTAGCAATCTAAATTCTCAAAATTCTCATATGTAGTCTCAACAGGGCGATCAGAGCAGCTAAAGCCATTCTCTTTTGCAATTCTTAAATTCTCTTTATAATCCCACTTCACATAATAGCCTAAAAATAGCCCAGTTACATTTACTCTTTTTAGCTCCTCATCGCTTGGATATGTGTAAAAATACAAATCTTCTTTAGTAAGTCCATCTACACCTATCATATCCTCTATACTACAACCCAAAAGCCCACCAAATCTATGTAGCCAAGATTTATCTAAGATATTATTATCCTTTGATGAGGCTGGGCCACCATACTCTAATTGCGGACTTTCGCCCCAGATTATTAGAGGAATTCCAAAATTTACAGCAATTCGTGGCACGCATGAAAAGATCCCAAGATGGTTTTGCCACTCATTATCCCCAGTCCTTTTAAATGCTGCTTTGGCTAGTTTTTTATAGACATTTGGATCTCTTTTTATATGGATAATATCAATTCCAAGTCTATTTAAATTTTTTAGATTTTTGCGACCTACTTTAGTTGGGATAGTAGGCTCAAAGCATACACAAAGCGGATTTAACCCTAAATTTAGCATTGTTAATACCTGAAAGTGAGAGTCCTTACCTCCACTTACACCAATTACACAATCATATATTGGATGTTTTTTATGCTTTTTGATAATCTCTAAAAACTCAGCCTTTCTACCATTCCAATCAATATCTAAATTCTTTCTCTCTTGAGATCTACACGCATCGCATACTCCCTCTTCATCAAAATACAAATTTGGCTTAGTATTTGGCATAACGCATCTTTTACAAAATTTCATCAATTCTCCTAAAATTTTAAAATTTTCGCCAAATTATACCACAATTGAAAAAAAAAAAATAAATTTGAAAAATTAATAACCAAATAAAATAATATATTTAAAATAAATATAAATCTAATATATAATTAAAATATCCGTTTTTACCAATAATAATTAGATAAATTTAATAAAATATAGATATATTATTGATTTACTTGACATTGTTAAAATTTTTTGATACAATTTGGTTATTAATTTTGATTAGAAGGAGATAAAATGCAAAAGGAAACTTTAGCAACACATTATGGTTATGATACAAAGGTTGGCACAGGAGCTATGTCAGTGCCTATATATCAAAGCACGGCTTATGACTTTGGCACAGCTGAAACTGCTGCAAATAGATTTGCATTAAAAGAGCTAGGGCCTATCTATTCTCGTCTTACTAATCCAACACTTGATATATTTGAATCTCGTATAGCAGCACTTGAAAATGGCAAAGCAGCCATCAGCACCTCAAGTGGTCAAGCTGCGATATTCTTTGCGATTGCAAATTTAGCTGAAGCTGGTGATAATATAATAGTTGCTAAGAAAATTTATGGCGGTGCTACAACACTTCTAACTCATACTATAAAAAGATTTGGTATAAAGGCTAAAATATTTGATTCTGATAGTGCTGATGATTTAGAGGCATTGATAGATGATAATACTAAGGCTATATTTTTTGAAACTCTATCAAATCCACAAATTGCCATTGCAAATGTAGAAAAAATCGTTGAAATAGCAAATAAATATGGCATTGTAACAGTAGCCGATAACACTGTTGCTACTCCAATTTTATTTAATCCAATAAATAAAGGCGTAGATGTAGTAGTTCATAGTGCTAGTAAATATATAAGCGGTCAAGGTATTAGCGTAGCTGGTGCCATAGTAGCTGGTGAGCAACTAAATAAAAAATTAATAGGAAATAAAAGATATAATCACTTCAATGTAGCTGAAGATAGCTATCACGGATTAGTATATGCTGATTTAGTCGGAGCCTTTGATATATATACGCTAAGAATTCGCCTAAGCTTGTTAAGAGATATTGGTGCTACTCTTTCAGCGTTTAATGCTTGGCAGTTAATACAAGGCTTAGAAACTCTAAGCATAAGAGTCAAAGAACACTCTAAAAATGCACTTAAAGTGGCTGAATTTTTAGAGTCTCATCCAAAGGTAAAATATGTAAATTACCCAGGATTAAAAAGCTCAAAACTAAATGATTATGTCAAAGCAAATTTCACAGATGGTTTAGCTAGTGGGCTTTTAAGCTTTGAAGTGGCTGATTATGATACAGCTAAAAAAGTGCTTGATAGTGTTAAAATATTTAGCGTAGTAGTAAATATAGGCGATAGCAAATCTATAATAACCCATCCAGCTAGCACGACTCATCAGCAAATTCCAGTTGATGAGCTAGAAGCTACTGGTATTAGCCCAGGACTAATCCGCCTAAGCATAGGTCTAGAAAACGCTAATGATTTAATAAACGATCTAAAAGAAGCTTTAAAATGAGCCTACTTACCACCAAAGGCGTATATGGCTTAATGGCAATCTTAGAAATATCAAAAGGAGATAGGAGCAATCCCGTCTCCTTAAAAGAGATCTCCACAGCCATTGATGTCTCAAAAAACTATTTAGAACAACTCCTAAATAGCTTACGAAAAGATGGTATAGTAGGAAGTATAAAAGGTATTAAGGGTGGGTACTATCTTAGTAAAACTATAGATGAAATTACCCTTTATGATATATTTAACAGCTTAGAAAATGAATTTAATCTAATAAGCATAGAGCTAAATATTAGCCCATACGATATATTTTTCAAAGAGTATAATAATAAATTAAAAGAGCTATTTATGCAGCCTCTAAGCAGTATTAAAATAGACTCAAAACAAGCTGGTAAATATCTAAACTACATAATCTAAGGAATAAATATGAAAATTGCAAATAGTGTAAGTGAGTTAATCGGTAATACTCCTCTTATAAAAATAAATAAATTTGGAAATGAAGCAACTATCTTAGCTAAATGCGAATTTTTAAATCCTAGCCACTCTGTTAAAGATAGAATTGCGTTAAATATGATTGAGAATGCAATTGCTACTAATAAAATTGATAAAAGCACAACAATCATTGAGCCAACAAGTGGCAACACAGGCGTAGGACTAGCTATGATAGCAGCTGAGAGAGGGTTAAAAATCATTTTGACAATGCCAAGCTCAATGAGTATCGAGCGTCAAAAGCTACTTAAAGCATTTGGTGCTGAGCTTGTATTAACAGATCCAAAATATGGCATGCAAGGTGCAGTAGATGAAGCTTTAAGGCTATCAAAAGAGATTTCAAATAGCTTTATTCCAAGTCAATTTGACAATCCAGCTAACCCAGAGATGCATAAAAAGACAACAGCACTTGAAATTTGGAATGATACAGATGGTAGAGTCGATATATTAGTCGCTGGATTTGGTACTGGCGGGACGGTAAGCGGTGTTGGCGAGATACTAAAATCTAAAAATCCAAATATCAAAGTAATCGCCGTTGAACCAGCTAAATCACCACTTTTAAGCAAAGGCGAAGCTGGCCCTCATATGATCCAAGGTATAGGCGCAAACTTCATACCAAAAAATTTAAATAGAGATATTGTAGATGAGTTTATCACAGTATCAAATGAAGATGCCATCGCTACAGCTAAAGCACTAGCTCAAAAAGAGGGTCTATTAGTAGGTATATCAAGTGGTGCAAATATATACTCTGCTAGCCAAGTAGCCAAAGCAAATCCAGGCAAAACAATAGTAACAATCCTATGCGATACTGGCGAAAGATATTTATCAACCGTGCTTTATGATTAAAATTTGGAGTGGATTCACTCCAAATTTGTATTTATAAAATTATAAAAGCGTAAAAAGCTTTTTAAGCGTGTTATCTTTTAAATTTTGGGTTTTAAAACCATAATTATTTTCTTGTAGCTCTTTTTTATATCTACTTAGCGTATCTTCTATACTAGCTAAGGCTGCGGCCTTATCTTTTGGCGACATATTTTGCATATCAAGAGCCTTTAATAGCTCAGCTCTTTTACGCTCAATTTGCTCTTTGATTTTGTCATTATTCATCATTGTGATGGTTGCCATAATGCCATATTGCATTATATTATCTTTAAAATTTTGAGTTATATCTGATGAGTTGCTACCATCTGTAAGATTAGAACTCATCTGCTCTAAAATATCGCTAAAATCGCTATTTGATTGAGATTTAGATATATATTGAGTGTAGCTATTTAGATTGTTATTTACTTGCATATCTATCCTTTAAAATTTAGATATATCAAGCAAATTTAATTCCAAATTTTAAGCTTTTTCTCTTTTAAATTTAGCTATTAAATTAAGAAATTTTAAGCTAATTATCTTTAGAAATCCACGCTTTTTACTCTTGCTTAGTAGATATTTGGCTATCTCTTGCCTATTAAACATCACAGCAAAGCTATATGGAGTAAGCCCCATTCCATTATTTGCATCTATATCGGCACCATTTTCGACTAAAAGCTTTGTCATTTCAAGATTACCCTTAAAACACACACCAGCAAGAGGAGTTTGCCCTCTATCATTTCTCTCATCTACTCTAGCACCTTTTTGGATAAGCATTTTTGTAGTTTCTAATGATCCATTATATGCTGCTAGCATAAGCAAGCTATCGCCTTTATGATTTTTTAAATTTGGACTAAGTCCCGCATCTATCATCTTTTCAAGCTCATTTGTTTCATTATTTCTAGCGAAGTTAAAGGCATATCCACATAGCTCTTCATATCGCTTTTCTTCTTCTGGAGTTATCATCTTTCTATCCTTATTGCAAATTTAAATTGCACCTTTGTGATACTTAAATTTACAATATCTCCCCAAGATGGGGAGCTTTTTATTTAGCTAATGCTACTTTTACGCCATCAGCGTAAGATGGGTCAATTTGGTTAAAGTGATTAATAGCTCTTTGAATTATCTCATCTTTAACCCCCTCCATACTCGCTGCGATATTAGAATAAAGCCTATTTTTCTCATCAGCTGGAAGGATATTATATAGAGATCTTGCATCAGTATAGTAATCAGCATAATACTCTCTATGACTAAATCTTTGTGCCACATCACCAATAGCTAGATCTGGCTCAGCGAATTTATCGCTCTCTACTGGACCACCAAAACTATTTGGCTCATAGTAAGCGTGTGATTCTTGCTTATAGCTACCATTATTCATAGATCCGCCAACATAGTAGTTATTTACATCTACTATAGGTTTATTTACATTAAGTTGTTGATAATGCACACCTATTCTATATCTTTGAGCATCTGGATAGCTGAAAATTCTAGCTTGAAGCATTCTATCTGGACTATAGCCAATACCTGGGACTATATTGCTTGGGCTAAATGCGGCTTGTTCTACTTCATTAAAGTAGTTTTCAGGATTTTTATTTAAAGTCATCACACCAACTGGTATTAGCGGGTACTCAGCATGAGGCCAAATTTTAGTTAGATCAAATGGGTTAAATTTGCAATTATTTGCTTGTTCTTCGGTCATAATTTGTATTTTAAAATCCCATTTTGGAAAATCGCCTTTATCTATACTATTATATAGATCTCTTTGGTGGCTCTCTCTATCATTAGCGACTATTTTTGCTGCTTCTTCGTTTGTTAAATTTTTTATACCTTGACGAGTTTTAAAGTGGAATTTAACCCAAAATCTCTCACCTTTATCATTTATAAGACTATAAGTATGAGAGCCAAATCCATGCATATGGCGATAACTAGCTGGAATTCCACGATCGCTCATAAGTATCATTACTTGATGCATTGTCTCAGGGTTTAAAGTCCAAAAATCCCAGGCGGCATTATTTGATCGTAAATGAGTTTTTGGATCTCTTTTTTGTGAGTGGATAAAGTCTGGGAATTTCATACCATCTTTTATAAAAAATGTTGGAGTGTTATTTCCTACTAGATCCCAGTTGCCCTCTTTTGTATAAAATTTGATAGCAAATCCACGCACATCTCTTTCAGCGTCAGCTGCACCAGCCTCTCCTGCAACTGTTGAAAAACGGATAAATAATTTTGTTTTTTCGCCTTTTTGTAAAACAGAAGCCTTTGTATATTTAGATATATCTTCTGTAATCTCTAATTCTCCATAAGCTCCACTACCCTTTGCATGGACTGTTCTTTCTGGGATTCTCTCTCTATTTTGAAATGCTAGTTTCTCAATTAATTGATAATCTTGAAGTAGCACCGGCCCTCTAGCACCAGCTGTGATACTAAATTGATTTGAGCTAATTGGATTTCCACTAGCTGTGTTTAATTGTTTTGCCATATTCTTTCCTTCTTAATAAATTTGGTTTGTTTTGAAATTATATATAAATTTAAATAATATTTTTTAAATAAGAAAAATTATTATTTAAATTTATACCCCAAAGCTGGGTATAAATTTAATTTTCACTACTTTACTAAAGCTATTTTTAGCACATCCAAGATAGTATCAACTGGCATAATATCCATATTTTCTACCACTTGCTGTGGGATATCTTTTAGATCTCTATCATAATTTTTACTAGGGATTATCGCTCTTTTAACCCCAGCCTTATAAGCTGCTATCAACTTCTCTTTTAACCCTCCAATTGGCAAGACCTTGCCACTTAGCGTGATCTCGCCAGTCATAGCAACATCGCTATAAATTGGCGTATCGCTCAAAATAGAAGCAATCACGGTAGTCATAGTGATTCCAGCACTTGGGCCATCTTTTGGCGTAGCACCTTCAGGGACATGAATATGTAAATCATAGCTATCATATATAGCTTTTTCTTTGCCATCATCATCGGTTTGGATTAAATTTTTAGGAATTTTAATCTCGCCTCTATCTATCAAGCTCTTAACCAAGCTAAAAGCGATTGTTGCTGACTCTTTCATCACATCGCCTAATTGACCTGTTATTTGCATAGCTCCTTTGCCTTTGATCTTTATGGCTTCTATCTTTAATACATCTCCACCAACAGCCGTCCAAGCTAAGCCATTTGCGATACCAATCTCATTTTTATTGCCTACAATCTCTATCTCAAATACCTTTTTATCTAGATAGTTTTCTAAATTTTTTGTAGTTATTGATACTTTTTGAGTTGTGTTATTTAGAATTTCTAAGGCTGATTTTCTTAATATATCAGCTATTCTATGTCGCAAATTTCTTACTCCGCTCTCTCTAGTGTAATCACTAATTAAAAGATTTAAAGCATCTTTTTTGATTGTTACTTCGCTACTTTTTAGTCCATGTTTTTTAAGCTCATTTGGCCACAAATATCGCTTTGCTATCTCAAATTTCTCTTGTGGAGTATAGCTATTTAGCCAGATAAATTCCATTCTATCACGAAGTGGTGCTGGTATGGCACTAGCGTCATTTGCGGTAGCTATAAATATCACCTTGCTTAAATCTATATGAAAATTTAGGTAGTAATCACGAAATTTGCTATTTTGCTCTGGGTCTAATATCTCTAGCAACACAGCAGTCGGATCGCCCTTATAAGATCTAGCAATCTTATCAATCTCATCTAAAACCACAACAGGATTCATACTCTTAGCTTCAATCAATCCTTGGACAATTCGCCCTGGCATAGCTCCTATATATGTTCGGCGATGACCTCTTAGCTCATTTACATCCTCTAATCCACCAAGTGCGATACGCACAAGCTCACGCTTTAAGGCATTAGAGATTGAATTTGCTAAGCTAGTTTTGCCAATCCCTGGAGGTCCTACAAAGCACAAAATAGCTCCATTATTATCCTCAAGCCCCCTACTATGCAAAAGCTCTTTAAGCCCAAAATACTCTACAATTCTTCTTTTTGGCTTTTCTAATCCAAAGTGATCGCTATCTAGCTCTTTTTGGACATCTTTGACTGTTAAATTCTTAGTGCTAAAATTGCCAAATGGAATATCAAGCACCCAATCTAAATAGCTAGTAGTCATGCTGGATTCTGCGCTATCTGCGTGGAGTTTGCTTAGTTTTGTTATATTTTTATCAATCTCTTTATAAGCATCTTCGCTCATAAATTTTTGTTTGCTTTTTAATCTATTTTTATATTGAGCTATTTGGGCTTCTTTGTCTAAATCTATACCTAGCTCACGCTGAATCTCTTTTAACTGCTCTTTTAAAAAATACTCTTTATTGGCTCTATCGATTTTAGAAGTAACTTTGGTTTTTATCTCTTTTTGGAGCTTGTTTGTCTCTATTTGAGTATTTACATACTCTATAATATCTAAAATCTTCTTTTCTAAATTCATCTCTATAAAGAATTTATACGCTATATCTTTTTTAAGATGTAAGGCACTACATACAAGATCACAAACCCTATTAGCCTCATTGCTATCATCAATAGTACGAAGTAGATCTGGTGGAAAAAAGTGATTTAATAGGCTTAAGTTTTTCACACTCTCTTTTAATACACCCAAACTAGCCTTAACTCTATTTATGTCATAATCATCTAAATTTACACTTTGTACTTTAGCAGTAAGTGGGTCTATATCTATAGGCATTACTATCTTGCCGATATTTAATCCCTGAAATAGAATTTTTACCCTACCATCTGGCATAGCTACCCGTCTCATCACATTGCCTACTACGCCAAATTCATATATACTATCAAAATCCCTCTCTCCATCCTTTGATGGCTTGGAGCAGACTACCATTACAGATGTAGAGTCTTTTATGGCTAGATCTAATGCTTTGATATTTTTCTCATCGCTTAAAAATATAGGCGTAATCATAAATGGGTATAAAAATAGCTCATCTTCAACTATAATTGGTAAATTTACTAAACTCATCATCTCTCCTACTCAAATGGCGTCATATACCAAGGCAATTTTGCCTTAGTGGAGTTAATATCATTTAAAGGCGAGTTATCAACCTTATCTTGATATATCGCAGCTGAATCTGGTCTATCAAGCTTATCATAAAGATTATAAATATCGGAATTTAAGTAATATTCAGCTAATCTAAATTTAACAAGCATAGTCTCTATAAGTGCTTTATACTGAGTATTTGGGTAATTATTTAAAAATTCATTAATTTGAGAAATGCTCTCTTGGATCAATTTTTGATTACGATTTGGCTTAGAAAATGAGTCGAAATTTGCTTTAATTTTAAGATATTGAATATACTCAATACTCTCTTTTGTGCCATATTTTTTGATATACTCATCTAGATAAAAATTTGCCATTTTATACTCTTCTTCATCTACATGAGCATTAGCTAAGATTATTAAGACTTGCTCTAAATATGGACTAGCCACATGCTCACTAGCAAATGATATATAGTGTTTATTAGCAGTTTCTAAATCAGCATCTTTTATATCATCTAAAATTTGTTTATACCACTGATCTGGAGTAAGATTATATAATTCATTATCCTTTTTAGCTCCGCAACCTGCTAATAGTGTCAAAGATATGACAAATATAGCAGATTTGAATTTCATATTCATTGTAATTTCCTTGATTTATTATTGAATTTAGTGATTATAACAATATTTTGGTAAATTTATGTATTATTAGCAAAAAATTATATATTTTACATTTTAAACTCTATGAATTTGGAATAAAAAATGCTACAATATCACAAACCAAAATTTTTAAGGAGAGTAAAGTGAAATATTCTGTAAAAAACCCCATTCCAGGCTTTGAAAGTATAAAAGAAGTTGAGATAACTAAGATTGATGATTTTTTTGTCAAAATGCAAGATGTTGATAGTAAAACATCATTTACTATGATTAATCCATATGCACTTCGTCCTGATTATGAATTTGACATTCCAACACCATATAAAAATCTACTTGAAATAGATGAAAATTCGCAATTAGAGCTTTATGCAATTGTAGCTATTAGTAGCCCAATTGAAGAATCTACTGTGAATTTCTTAGCACCTGTGCTTTGTAATACCACATCTGCTACATTAGCACAGATCGTTTTAGATAATCGCTACTATCCAAATTTTGGTCAATCAGAGAAAATTAGCAATTATGTCCAAAAACAATAATTTGCTTATAGTGGCTCTTATTTGAGCCACGAATTTATGCGTTATGCCTTCTCATCGATTGAGTTAGTTATCTCAATTATCATTGTATCGATTGGAGTTTATTCGATACCATCAATAATACAAATCTCACATAAAAGTGCTAGTGATATGATTTTATCCCAAGCAATTAGCCAAAGCTATACTAAAATGTTAAATATAATCTCACACCCATGGAGTGATAGCATAGATCCAGCCCTACCCCAGCCCATCTACCACAGCGATACTCTACCGCTAAATTCACTTACTAGCAGACAGATATCTCAAATTTCGCCAAATAATATAAATAATAATAAAAATAGCATAAATGGATTTGATGGCGATAGCGGAGTATTAAAAGCTAGCTCAAAAAGTTTGCTAAATTTAGACTATTTAATTAAGGTTAAATTTGTAGATAAGCCAAATGGTATCAGCTCAAGTGATGCTATGCAAATTAGCATATCAACAAAAGCAAATGATCAATTAATTATACTAAATTCATATAGCTACAATATTGGCGAACCACTAATCAAAAGCCTCATAATCCCAGCAAAAGAGCAGCCGTGAGAAGAGCATTTAGCCTAATAGAGATGATAATCTGTATTGTCGTCGGGGTAATTTTAATAGGGGTAATAATACAAATATATAATCTCTTATATAGCAATTACCTTCACACATCATCGCTTAACAAGCTAGAATCTAGCTCCATAAATACTATGCTAATTATAGAAAATTATCTAAATCAAAGCATTAAAGAATCAATATCTATAAAAAGCAATAATCAAATTCTCCCACTTCATACTAGCATAAATTCAGATGAGTTTATATGGTTTAATCAAAGTGTAGAGAGTCGTCAAAATAGTAGTAGCCAATTTAAGTGGAGCGGATTTGTAGATATTGATAATTTAGAGATTAAGCAAAATTTAATTACTATTAATTCACCTCTAAGTAGCCTTAACTCTAGTTTAAAAGATAGGGTTATAAATAATCTTAAATTTGATAATGATGATATAAGAGTGATATTTAAAGGTAGTGATAATATCTATCAAAACGCATATAAAATTCTAAGCTCAAATGGCGAAAATATCACAATCCAAAGAGAAAATCAACCAATTTTTATAAGTGAAATTTACTATCTAAGCCACAATCTAATATCGCTAAAACTACAAGATAACACTCTAATCTTAAATGAATTTAGCCCAAAAAACCTAAATTCACCCATTAGAAGTAATATCTTAGCCACCAATGTAAGCTCATTTAATATCAAACAAAATGGAGGCAATATAATCTTTAGTCTATGTATGTTTGATAACGATGTAGAGCTTTGTAAAAGTAGCGGAATATGAGGGGTGGATTTAGCCTGATTTTGGCTATAGTTTTTATACTTGCCATCTCAAGCATCGCCTTAAATATTATAACCATAAACTCAACTACAATCTCTATGACAAACCAGCTATATCTACACTCCCAAGCAAAATTAATAGCTATCTCATCTACACAAAATGCCATTGCTAATATCCAGCGTAATGATTTTGATAAAAGCTGTCCGAGCCAATTTACGCTATATTATCCAAATAGTGGGGATTATATGCTAAAATCCGTAGTTACAATCAAATATATCGGCGGTAAAATGCCTAAATCTTGTAATGCTCAAATTTGGAAAGAGAGCAAAGATGGTAGCGGTATAAAAGCAGCCATAATCCACACTTTAGTAAATTCCAATCCAAATCTACTAATAACCCCAGTAAATATAAGTAAAATAACCACTCAAAAGCCCTAAATAAGATTATTTATGATAAAATAGGTCCAATTTTTCAAAGGAGAGTGCAATGAATACAAGTATTGTAGGCAAACAATTTGAGCTAACTGAATCTATCAAAAACTATTGCGATAGTGCTTTTGATGCCCTTGGTAAATATAATTTAGATATTATATCTGCTAAGGCTATAATCTCAGCTGATGAAAGAAATGGCAAAAAGGGATTTGATGTGGAATTTGCTATTAATCTAGCTAAAAAAGATACAATAGTAATTCGCCAAAAAGATAAAGATCTATATGCCGCAATCGATCTAGCGCTTGATAGGGCCAGTAAGGTTCTTCGCAGACACCACGATAAGCTAGTAACTCACAAAAATAGCGATGAGATTAAAGAGAGTAAAATAGCTGATGAGATAGCTATTGATGGTGCTGATGAGATAGTCCCTACTGAGCTTGAGCTATATAAACCTATGGAGATTGAAGAGGCTTTAAATAAACTCAAAGATAGCGGTGCGCAATTTTATGTATTTAATGATATGGATGCTAAAATGCGTGTCATATACAAAAGAAATGATGGAAAATTTGGATTATATTAATCTAGCATATTAAATATTCTAAAAAGGGGGTTATACCCCCCCCAAAAAAAAAATATTTTAAATTTAAATATAAAGGCAAATTATGAAGTATTGCAAAAATTGTTTGCAGCCAGATACTCGCCCGGGGGTAGTTTTTATAGATGGAATTTGTGGTGCTTGTAGATGGGAATATGAGTCTAAAAAGATTAATTGGAAGCAAAGAGAAAATGAGCTAAAGGATATAGCACAAAATGCCAAAACAAAAGCAAAAGGTGCTTATGACTGCGTAGTTGGCGTAAGTGGCGGTAAGGACTCTACATTTCAAGCTTTTTATGCTAGAGATGTGCTTGGACTTCGTGTCTTGCTAGTTAATCACGAGCCACTAGAGATAACGCCTATTGGTAGAGCAAATTTTGAGAATTTAAAAAATCATGGATTTGAGACAATATCTATAAATCCAAATCGCCACATAGCTAAAAAATTGATGAAAAAAGCGTTTTGGGAGTATCTAAACCCTACAAAACCTATTGAATACACACTATACGCATCAGCTTATATAATTGCTGATATGTTTAATATCCCTATGATTTTACAAGGCGAAAATGCGGCCTTAACTCTAGGGGCTAATAAAGGACTTCAAGATAAGAGCGGAAACGCCTTAAATATAGTCCAATCAAACACTTTAAAAGATGACCCACTCTCTATCTATATAGATGAAGAGATAGAGCTAAAAGATCTATTTTTATATAAAGTTCCAGTAAAAGAGCTGATACAAAAGGATATAACCGCTGTATGGCTAAACTACTACACAGATAAATGGAGCACAGGCAATAATGCTAAATTCTCAATGCAAAGAGGTCTTAGCATATATCCAAAAGATATAAATCCATATGATATAGGCACATATCGCAGATGCTCTCAGCTTGATGCTTATACAACTATAGTAAATCAATATTTTAAATATGTTAAATTTGGCTTTGGGCAATGCGCTGATCATGTCGGATATGATTTAAGAAAAGAGAATATAAGTAAAGATGAGGCTAAATTTTTACTTCGTGAATTAGATGGCAAGTATGGGGAATTTTACATGGATAAGATGAGCTCATATCTAGACCTTAGTAAAGATGAGATTATAGCTCATGCTAATAAATTTAGGGGCGATATGTTTGAGCTTGATGAGAATGGAGATTATAAGCTTAAAGACCCTATCTGGGAGATAGAGCCTATAAAGGGCGATTATAGCGTTAAAGATATTATGTCAAAACTAGATTATTAATCTTGATAGTAAGCTACTATATCGCTTACTACTTTTGATATTTTATCTAAGGATTTTAGCTCTAAATTCTCATTTATGCTGTGTGGTGAGTGGATATTTGGCCCGATTGACGCAGCTTGTAAGCCCCTTTGCTTAGCTACAAATACCCCACACTCAAGTCCAGCATGAACTGCTTGAAATCTCGCATTTGGATTATACTTTTGCATAAAATTTAGCACTAAATTAGCAAATTCGCCTATATCTGGTGTCCAAGCCCCACTACGCTCAAAAAAGCTTACATCAAACCCAGCAAGTCTAGCTAAATTTGATGTCTCAAATTTCACTCTCTCTAGCCCATCTTCACTCATTGAACGAGCGAAAAAATCTATCTCTAAGCTATCTTTACTATCATTAATTATAGATAAATTTATACTATCTCTAACAATTCTAAGGCTCTCATCATAGCTCCTAACGCCTTGAGAGAAGCTATTTATAAAATCTAGTATATTTTGGCTTTGCTTAATCACTTCGCACTCACAATTTCTAAGATATTTTACACTCACCCTATCATCATTATAAGAGATATTATCACACACCATTAATGCCTTAGCATTCACAGGAATGGAGTTGCTCCTCTCACCACCGCTAAAGCTTACTATTTTACCGCCATTTTTGGCTATAAACTCAGCCATTATTTTTATGGAATTTGGTATATCTTTTATAATCTCTATCCCACTATGCCCTCCAGGCAAGCCGCTTACATTAAGCTCATATAAATTTGATTTTATAGCCACCATCTCTTTAGATATTTTAGCTCTAATTAGCTCCCCAGCAGCACACCCTATAAATACCCCATCTTCATCTTCGCTATCTAAATTTAAAAGCCGACTACTTTTAAACTCCTTTTTAAAGCCATTAGCTCCGATTAATCCAACCTCTTCATTAGCGCTAAATAAAATCTCAAGATTATCAAATTTACTCATCATCTCCATCATCATCGCCACGCCAATTCCATTATCAGCACCTAAGCTAGAGTTTTTCGCACGCAAAATATCCCCATCAAATATCAGCTTAATATCTGGCGCATCACCTACGCAAACCATATCATAATGCGATTGAAGGCAAATTTTTGGCTTGCCTTTAAAGGCGTATATATTATCAAATTCATCAATTTCAACGCTGTATCCACAACTTTTAGCAAATTCAACCAGATAATCCCTAAGCTTTAAAGCATTAAAACTACAATGAGGAATGGCACAAATTTGCTTAAATTTATCTAATATTTGCATATTTTACTCCCAAATTTTTGCAAAATTATATCTAATTAAACAAAATAATGGTAACATTATCGCTATGAGAAATTTGATTATTTTTACTATTTTGGTGCTACTTTTACAAGGTTGCTTATGGGTAAATAAGCGCGGAATTTCAGATAAATACTACAATGGTTGTAAAGAGTATTATGACGCCTCTGGAGTCTATCATAAAAAGTGCGATGAAAATCTAATAGATTGGAAAGATTTATGAATAACACTTATAATGAGCTTTTAGCTAGAATTTCAAAGCTTGATAATAGCAACTCCAAGCTTATCTTAGATGATAGCGTAAGGCTAGAGATACCAAATTTTACTAAAGATATTAAGGATATGGCTCTAGCCCTAAAGCCTTGGAGAAAGGGGCCATTTCATCTAAATGAGCTTTTTATCGATAGCGAGTGGAGAAGTTTTGTTAAGTTTAATATCCTAAAACCGCATTTAAATTTAAAAGATAAAGTTGTAGCCGATGTAGGCTGTAATAATGGCTATTATATGTTTAAAATGCTCGAATTTAAGCCAAAAAGCATAGTTGGATTTGACCCTAGTGAGTTAGCATTTTTGCAATTTAGCTTTATTAACCATTTTGCTAAAAGTGATATAAAATTTGAGATAGCTGGAGTGGAGAGTTTGCCTAGTTATGGTATTAAATTTGATACGATTTTTTGCCTTGGAGTTTTATACCATAGGAGCGATCCTATAAAGTGCTTAAAGGAGCTAAAATCCGCTATGAAGCAAGGTGGCGAGGTCTTTATAGATACTATGTATATTGAGCGTGATGATGAGATGGTGCTAAGTCCAAATGGCAGCTACTCCAAAATCCCAAATATCAGCTTTATCCCAAGTATAAAAGCACTGCAAAACTGGGTCAAAAGAGCTAAATTTAAAAGCTTTGAAATTTTAGCCACCAAAGATACTGATAGCTTCGAGCAACGCAAAACTAAGTGGATTGATAGCCAAAGCTTGGAGGATTTTTTAGACCCAAATGATAGCTCAAAGACAATTGAGGGCTATCCAGCACCAAAGAGAGTTTATATAAGATTAACTTAAAGGTAGATTATGAGTGAATATGATGAGAGTTTGCAAGATATTGGATTGATAGATAGCTCAGAGCGTTTTCAAGGGATTTTAAATATTCCAATGTCTATAAATTCAACACTATGTGGTGGAATATTAGATATGAAGTCAAACTACGCTAAAACCGCTTTGATGGCTAGTAATGAGATGGTTTTTGATGATGAGAGATTAGTTCATGGTGGATTTATCATTGGAGCTGGGGAGTGGGCTGCACATGTAGCTGTAAATACTCAATACTCAGTTACCATAAGCACAAAAGCAAATTTATACGCTCCAGCTAGGGTTGGGGATTTGATTGAATTTGAAGCTCACGCTTACTTTGAAGAGTCCAAAAAGCGTGAGATAAAAGTAGTAGGCACCATCAAAGGCGTAAAGGTCTTTGAAGGCACATACCAAATAGTTGTATTAGAAGAGCATATATTTAAACTTCAACAAAAGAAAAAATCTGACGACAACGATGAATAGTAGCCTATATAGCTTGAGCCCATCTGGTTAAAGAGCTTCTTTGGCTATCTAGAGTTGTTGGCTCTCCATGCCCTGGATATATCTTATAATTTTTAAATTCAAGAACCTTATATAGGCTTTTTTTCATTAGCTTTCCATCGCTAAAAGGAAAGTCATATCTACCAATTGAATCTTTAAATATAAAATCCCCACTAAACATAACTTCACCAGCTGTTATCACGCTGCACCCTGGCGTATGCCCAGCAAAGTGATGAAAGCAAAATTTAACCCCACCAAGCTCAATCTCATCTTTATCATCTACCATAATATCTGGCTCAAATTTCGCTTTTAAAAGCCCAAATGGATCATTTTGGCACATAAAAGCATCATCTTTGGGGATATAAATTTTGATTTTAAACTCATCTTTTATAGCTAAGCAATCATAAACATGATCAAAATGCCCATGAGTGCATAATATCGCTAAAGGATTTTTACACACTCTTTTAACCCACTCATAAGCCCCATCGCCTGGATCTATTATGACCTCTCCATCATCTAAAACAACCACATAACAATTCGTCCCATAAATGCCAAAAGACCTTGAAATAATCTGCATTTTTACCTTTCTGATAATAAATTTAAATATTATAAGATATATTTTACCTTAAAATAGATATAATTTTGCCAATATTTTTATAGGTGATATTAGTGGAAAATTTTAAATTCTTAGAAAATAAACTTATAAATTTTCTTAGTTCTTATCTAAATAGCTCTAAAGCAAATGGCTTTATCCTTGGGCTAAGTGGCGGTCTAGACTCTGCGGTTGTGGCTACTCTTTGTTCTAAAGTCGCACCCACAAAAGCCCTTATAATGCCTACTTCTAGCTCAAATAAGGTAAATTTAAATGACGCTTTAACCCTATGTCAAAGCTTAAAAATAGACCATCAAATAGTAGATATCAGCGAAATTTTAGCCTCATTTTTACCTTTTAGCGATGAAAATGATAGATTAAGAGTTGGTAATATCACTGCTAGAATTCGTATGATAATGCTATATGATCAATCTGCTAAGCTAGGATATTTAGTCGCAGGCACGAGTAATAAAAGCGAGAGACTACTAGGATATGGGACAATATATGGAGATATGGCGTGTGCTTTAAATCCAATTGCTAATATCTATAAAAGCGATCTTTTTAAATTTGCTTCATATCTTGAGATTAATCAAAATATAATAGATAAAGCCCCAAGTGCTGACTTATGGCCAAATCAAAGCGATGAGAGTGAGCTAGGATATAGCTATAAAGAGATTGATGAGCTATTAAAAGCTATAGAAAATAGTGATGATCTATCCAAATTTGATAGCGAGCTTAAAAGCCAAATCATAGATAGAATGGCTAAAAATAGCTTCAAACTAAAACCACCAGCGATACCATAAATTAGGAGATTTAATGAGAGATATACCATTTTTTCGCCCACTGATTACAGATAGAGAACACGAGCTTATCAAAGAGACCTTAGAGAAAAATGCGAACTATATGGTTGAGAATTTAGAAAACAACATAAAAAATTTCTTTGGTGCTAAACACGCCATTACGACAAATAACGGCACCGCTGCTATCCATCTAAGCCTATGTGCGATGGATTTAAAGCGTGGAGATAAGATTATTTGCTCGGTTAATGCCTTCCCTAGCATTGCTCAAGTTATTAGACATTTTGATGCTGAGCCGATATTTGTAGATATTAATGAAGATGATTTTAATATAGACCCAAATGATTTAGAAAAAATCCTAAAAACCCAAAAACATAAAAAACTAAAAGCCGCATTTATCACTCATGTAGCCGGTCAAAGTGCCGATATGGACGCCATATACGCCCTTGCTAATGAGTATGATATAAAGATTATTGATGATGCTAGTAGAGCGATGGGAGCTACATATAAGGGTAAGTTAATTGGCAATATGAGCTCATATATGTCTTGCTTTCAGATCAATCCACAAGTCCAACACGCAGTAGCAACTACTGGGATTATAGTTACAAATGATGATGAGATGGCTAGTCGTGCAAGGCTCATTCGCAACCACGCTATAATCAATGATAGCTTTGATAAAGATGGAAATTTAGGATATATGTATGATGTTATAGATATTGGACAAAAATATGATTTAAATTCACTCTGTGCGGCATATAGTATCGCTCAATTTGAAAAGCTTGATATGTTTATTGAGCATAGAAAAGCTATAGCAGCTATATATAATGAAGAGTTAAAAGATTGCCCGCATATCACCACTCCAGTAATTAAGCGAGATCACATCTATAATCAATATATAATCAAAATTGATAAAAACCGAGATAGCTTTGCTAGAGAGCTAAAGGATATTGGCATTCACACTAGCCTTCACTACCGCCCAATGCATCTACTAAGCTACTATAAAAATAAATACCACTTAAGGGTAAATGACTTCCCAAAAGCACTTAAATCTTATCAGCAAATTCTCTCACTACCTATATATGCCGCCTTAAGCGATGAAGAGGCGCTATATATCTGCAATGCAGTCAAATCAGTAGCTCAAAATCGTGTTTAACCCTAAATTACACGCTTGGTTGGAGAGATACTTTTATCAGCCAGGCTATTTTGAGATAGTTATTAGCACCCTACTCTTGCCATTTTCACTGATATATTACTGCTTGGTTTGGGTGAAATTTAAACTTGCTAAGCCGGTTAAATTTAGCATTCCAGTCATCAGCGTTGGTAACTTAATCTTAGGCGGTAGTGGCAAAACCCCGCTTACAAAGGCGATATTTAATGAATTTAGCCACAAATATAAGATATTTATAATCCTAAGAGGCTATAAAAGAGAGTCTAAAGGTATGCAAATAGTCGCCTTAAATGGTGTTATAAAGTGCGATGTAGCAACTAGCGGCGATGAGGCTATGGAGTATGCCATAAGCCTTAAAAATGCTAATGTAATCGTCTCAAATGACCGCAAAATCGCTATAGATAAAGCCATTAGCCTTGGCGCTAATCTTGTAATTTTAGATGATGGATTTGGCAAGGCTGATATTTATAAACTAAATATTTTGCTCCATCCAGCCAAAGAGCCAAGATTAAATTTCACCATACCAAGCGGAGTTTATCGCTATCCAAAAAGCTTTTATAACTTAGCTGATATTACCTTAAAAAGTAGCGATATAATCAAAGAAAATAGCATTATAAACCCCACTGATAAAATGGTTTTAGTAAGCGGTATTGCTAATCCTTCAAGACTTAGCTTCATATATGATAGCTGCGTTGGATATGAGCATTTTAAAGATCATCATAAATTTAGTAAATTTGAGTGTGAGAGTATATTAAAAAAATATAACGCCGATTCGCTTTTAGTAACGCAAAAAGATTATGTAAAGATTAAAGATTTTGGCTTAAAGCTCTCAATTTTAGAGCTTAAAACTACTATTTTGCCAAATTTAATAGATAAAATTGATATGTTTATCAAAAGCTACCAAATTTCAGATAGAATATACTCAAATTCACAAAAAGGAGATCTATGTTAAAAAGCAGTAGAACAGCTGAAGTAATTCTTAGTGCTTTGCCATATATACAGAAATTTAGGGATAAAATTTTTGTGATTAAATATGGAGGCGCAGCACAGATAGATGATAAGCTCAAAGATAGCTTTGCTAGGGATATTGTGCTTTTACAAATTGTTGGTATCAAGGTTATATTAGTCCATGGGGGCGGTAAAACAATTAACTCATTTTTGGATAGGCTTGAGATTAAAAGCGAATTTATAAATGGACTTAGAGTTACTGATAGCCAGACTATGCAAATAGTGGAGATGGCACTAAGTGGCTTAGTAAATAAAGAGATTACTAGTATGCTAAATAAGCACGGCGCAAGAGCCATAGGAGTTAGCGGTAAAGATGATAATATGCTAAGAGCTAAAGCTATGGATAATGGCAAATACGGCTTTGTAGGCGATATTACCAGCGTAGATGATAGGCTGATTAACTCACTTTTAGATGATGGATTGATACCAGTCATCGCACCAATTGCCATTGGAGAAAACTACGAATCATACAATATCAATGCCGATTTATGCGCTAGTGCGATTGCTAGTAAATTAAGAGCTAATAAGGTAATATTTTTAAGCGATATAAAAGGTGTTTTGGATAAAAATTCAAATTTAATTGGCAAACTTAATGAAAATAGCATTAATGAGCTTAAAAAAGATGGCACAATAAGCGGTGGAATGATACCTAAAATAGATGCGTGTCTAGAGTGTATAAGAAGCGGTGTAGGCTCAGCACATATAATTGATGGTAGAATTCCACACTCATTGCTATTAGAGATTTTCACAGATGAAGGCATAGGGAGTATAATACAATGAAATTTATAATTATAAAATTAGAAAAAGATATGAGTAAAAAGGCGTTAAAAGAGCTTTCAAAGCATAAATCAGTATATGAAATTTACCACTTAAACCAGCACAACGCTAAGAAAATATTAGATATTAACATTGATGATAGTAAAGAGCTTATAGCAATCATAGGCAAATACAAGAAGATTAAATCTATTTTAGAAAGAGATTTCCCTGAGCTTATTAGAAATTTAGAAGCTAGAAAGCTAAATGAGATGAATCCTAAAAGTATTAAGGCGCTAAAAGATATTAATCTACCAAAATTAGTAGGCACTAGAGCTAATTTTACAGATGAAGATAATGAGCCTGTGAATTTGGATTACGCACTTCTTAATCCAGCAGCTAAATATGGCGGATTATACTCTCCAATCAATCTACCATTAATTAGCAAAAAAGAGTTTAAAAAGCTCTCAAATATGGATTATAATAAATTTGCACTAGAGATTATCAAAAAATTTAACTTCAATATAAGCTTAAATAAATTTAAAAAAGCCATAGATAGATATAATAAATTTGATAAAAGTGCTGTAGAGATCAAAAAAATAAACAAAAATCTATATATAAATGAGCTTTGGCACGGACCTACAAGAGCCTTTAAAGATATGGCACTTCAGCCTTTTGGGGAGCTTTTAAGTTCGCTTTCTAATGGCAATAAACAGCTAATAATGTGTGCTACAAGCGGAGATACTGGCCCAGCTACTTTAAGCTCGTTTGAGAATGCTAAGGATATTAAGGTAGTTTGTCTATACCCTAAAGATGGCACAAGCCAAGTCCAAAGACTCCAAATGATAAATCAAAAGGCGCCAAATCTCAAAGTTATTGGTATTGAGGGTAATTTTGATGATGCGCAACAAGCACTTAAAATGCTATTAAATGATGATGAATTTAAAAACACGCTAAAAGATTTAGGCTACAATCTAAGTGCGGCAAATTCAGTAAATTTTGGTAGAATTTTATTTCAAATAATATATCATATCTATGTCTGTGTCCATATAAACAAAAATAAAAAACCAATTGATATAATCATTCCAAGTGGCAACTTCGGCAACGCACTTGGAGCGTATTACGCTAAAAAAATGGGTGCAAATATCGATAAAATCAAGATAGCTTCTAATAAAAATAATATCTTAACCGAGTTTTTTAATACCGGAATTTACGATCTAAACAACAAAGAGCTAATCCATACAATCAGCCCAGCGATGGATATTTTAATTAGCTCAAACATTGAAAGATTGCTATTTGATAAATTTGGCCCAGTAAGAACTAAAGAGCTAATGGATAACCTAGCAAATAGTAAAAAATATGAGCTGACAAACGATGAGCTAGAGGTGCTTAAGGCTGAATTCCAAGCAAATTATTGCGATGATGATGAGTGTATGGAGAATATTTGTAAAGTGGCTAAAAACGGTATATTAATAGACCCGCACACTGCTACATGCTTAAAATTAACTCAAGATGACCATCTAAGCGTGATCACCTCAACTGCTCAATGGGTTAAATTCACTCCAAGTATGATTAAAGCACTAAAAAATAGAGATAGCAGTGATGAACTAGCCGATATGAAGTTACTAGCTAATAAGTATCATATCAAACTTCCAAAAAGCATAATAAAACTATTTAAAGAAGATGAAATTCACACTCAAGTCGTAAAAAAAGATGAGATAAAATCAAATATAATAGATTGGATAAAAAGATGATAATCATACCAGCCCGCCTAGCTTCAACTAGATTTGCTAATAAAATCCTAGCCGATATAGGTGGGATTCCTATGTTTATAAAAACTGCCAAATTAGCCAGTAAATGCGATGATGTAGCCATAGCTTGCGATGATGAGGCCATAGCTCAAATCGCAACTAAATTTGGGATAAAAGCCATAATGACAAGCAAAGATCACAATAGTGGCACCGATAGAATCAACGAAGCGGCTAAAAAGCTAAATTTAAATAGCGATGATATTGTGATAAATCTACAAGCCGATGAGCCATTTTTCGAAGAGAAAAATCTAATTAAATTTAAAGACTTCACCGCTCAAAGAATCAAAGATGGGGCTTTTATGACTAGTTGCTTGAAATTTACTAGCCATGAAGAGGCTAAAAACCCAAATTTAGTCAAGGTAATAACCGATAAAGATGATTACGCCATATACTTCTCACGCTCACTAATCCCATATCCAAGGAGTCGTTGCGATCTATATAAAGCACATATTGGGATTTACGGATATAGCGTAGATACCTTGGCTCAGTTTTGCTCTCTTACTACTAAAGAGCTTGAAAATATAGAGAAATTAGAGCAATTAAGAGCCTTATCAAGTGGCAAAAATATAGCTATGCTTGAGATAAATAGTAGTAGCATTGGTATTGATACCATCGAAGATCTCCAAGCTGCTGCAAATAAATTTGGATTTACATCTACTTTACTGCGATGAATACAGCCACAAAAGAGTTAAAATCACACCCAAAAATTTATCAAAAGCTAATGCTATTATACATCATTATTTTAGCTGTATATGGCTCAATGTATGCTTACTCTGGGCTATTTTTTCTATTTACAAATTTTGCAATATGCTTTTTCATATCTACGGCTCTTTATATTGATTTTAACGAGCCAAAATTTGAAAAAATTATAAATTTTTGGATTCAAATTAGTGCCACTTATGCTATGGTTATATCCATAATTACACTAGGCTGGGGATATGGATTTGAGCTATTTTTGCTTGAGTTAATAGGCGTTTGCTATGTATCGCCAATGAAAAATTTATTTATCAAATTTATGCTTCCATCTCTTCAGCTAATTCTATTTATAGTCTTATACTTTACATTTGGAGATCAAGATATTAAATATGGCTCACCAACACTTCAGCATATTAGCTTTCTATTTTGCTTTTTTATGATTGCTATTAAATTTATAGTATTACAAGATAGCCACAGCAATACCTATGCTATGGATATTATCACTACACAAAATGAGAATATCAGCTATAAAAATATCGCTGAAATTGACTATCTAACTGGCTTATACAATAGAGCTCCAATGAATGAGATAATAGAGCAAAATTTCAAAATGCTATCAAATAAAAAGATTAAATCACTAGCTATTATCCTTTGTGATATAGATAATTTTAAAAGCATAAATGACGCCTATGGTCATATATTTGGTGATATAGTTCTATCTAAAGTAGCAGAGATACTAGATAATAAAATATCTAAATTTGGTAAGATTAGTCGCTGGGGCGGAGAGGAATTTTTAGCTATAATTCCAGCTCAAAATATAAAAAGATCAATCCAAATCGCAGAATCTGCTAGAGTAGCCATTCATAGTGCCAATCCAAATAAAGTCCCAATTAGCGCTACATTTGGTCTATTATACATAGAAGATGCCATAGATATAAATCAAGCTATTAGCCTTGCTGATAACCTACTTTATCGTGGTAAAAATCAAGGTAAAAATCAAGTAGTATCGGAAAAATATGAAACTAATAAGCGATAATCTCTCATTTAATTTCAAATTTGTATTAACGCTATTTTTGTGCGTTACACTTCTATACTCTTTTATATTTTACATGATAGATATGTATATTCTATCTGCTGTCTCATTTTTGGGGCTTTTTGTCTATGCTGTTTCTATTAAATCCATAGATGAAAATGAGTATGATAGGGTATTTTTGCTATCGCATTTGCATATTGTCATATCAGCGATGTTGGCTACTATTATACTTGGGTGGGATTATGGGTTTTATCTTATTATTATAGCTATTGCATCAACTACATATCTAAATATCTTTAAAAATAGAGTGATTACTTATCTATTAGCTGGATTTGATTTTGCTATTTTTATCTTTGTTTATATGATCTCAAATATATATTTTCCAAAAGAGCCAGGAGAATTTGTAGAGATATTTTATATAAGCAATCTTGCCTTTTTATTATTTTTATTTGTTGTGATATTTAAGGTTTATGGTATCGTAAATCAGATAAATATCAAAGACCTTCACAGATATAGACATGAGCTAAAAACTGCCTCTCAGACAGATCACCTAACAGGTCTTATAAATAAACGAGCACTAAATATAATACTAGCTAAAAAATCCAATAAAACAATCACCATAGCTATGTGCGATATAGATAACTTTAAGAGTATAAATGATAAATTTGGACATAATGTTGGCGATGAAGTATTAAAAACTCTAGCTAAGATATTTACCGAAAATACAAATAAGTCTGATATAGTCTGTCGCTGGGGCGGAGAGGAGTTTGTCATCGTAGCAACCAATACTAGTAGAATAAATTTTATAAACCAAATTCAAAATATTAGATTTATAATCAATCAAACTCCAGTTAAAATCTCTAATAATAAATCCATTCACTTTACAGTAACATTTGGAATTTCAGATAGCGGGACAGATCCAAACAAACTTACAGATCAAGCTGATAAAAGGCTATATAAAGGTAAAAGAAGTGTCAAAAACTGCATAATTGCCAAATAGAGCTTAAATTATAAAATAATACCAAAGATCGCCACACTTGAAATATTATAAGGAGCTTAGTCGTGGCGATCTGAGTTACCAAAAATGGTAACTCTAAAAATATTAATCTACTTTTTCATACTACCTGTTTTATTAAATCTATCATGCCAGCTTAAAGCTTCGCTTAAAATATGTGGAGTATGACCTGGCTTTGGCTGAGCGCACGCTCTATCGAAGTAGTCTTGTAGCATATCTCTATAATCTGGATGAGCTATAGCTATCATCTTTTGCGCTCTCTGTCTTGGACTACAACCTCTTAAATCAGCATATCCATACTCAGTTACAACCACCATAGTATCATGCTCAGTGTGATCTATATGGCTCACAAAAGGCACAATAGCTGATATCGCTCCACCCTTTGCTACTGAAGGGGTTAAAAACAGAGATAGATAGCCATTTCTAGCAAAATCCCCGCTACCGCCAATTCCATTCATCATCTGCGTACCCATAACATTAGTTGAGTTTATATTGCCATAGATATCGGCTTCTAGCATACCATTCATAGCTACAACCCCAAGGCGTCTTACTAATTCTGGGCTATTTGATATCTCTTGTGGGCGAAGAATTATATGCTCTTTATAGAAATCAACATTTTTTCTAAATTCCT
This sequence comes from Campylobacter sp. RM19073, assembly GCF_024723495.1. Taxonomy (NCBI): domain Bacteria; kingdom Pseudomonadati; phylum Campylobacterota; class Epsilonproteobacteria; order Campylobacterales; family Campylobacteraceae; genus Campylobacter; species Campylobacter sp. RM19073. Next base: position 227,477 of record NZ_JANQCT010000001.1, read on the forward strand.
CTACCGCAGTTGGGCTAAGTGAGAGAGCTGAAGCTGAGGCTAGATCAACAGTGCCATCTTTAACAAGGTCTAGCATACCATCTTGGATAACTTCTGAGTAGCACTCAAGTCCTTTATATCCAGCCTTACTAAGAGCGGCTAAAACAGCGTTAGCCACATTACCAATACCACTTTGAAGAGGTAGCAATTTACCCTTTGGTAACCTACCAGCAGCCTCTTCGGCAGCGAAAAATTTAGCCACATTATCACCAATGGCTATTGAAACCTCATCAAGTGGAGTAAAGCTATTTAGCCTATCTTCAGTAGAGCTTAATACCACACCTACAACCTTATCAAAATCCACGCTCATATATGGAGTTCCTATGCGATCTCTAGCAGTTTTAAGTGGAATTGGCTCACGAAATGGTGGTTTGGCTTGGACATAGATATCATGAAATCCCTCTAGCTCTTTTGGTTGATGAGTATTTAACTCCAAAATCACCTTTTTAGCAGCATTTAACCAAGCTTGGTTATTGCCTACTGAGGTGGTAGGGATTAATTTGCCATCTTCTGTGATACCTGAAATTTCAATCACAGCAAAATCCATATCACCAAAATATCCGCACTCTACTTGCCACGCAAGAGATGATAGATGGACATCTAAATATCTAGTTTCACCAGCATTAATACGGCCTCTCATACTTGGGTCTGTATTAAATGGAGTTCTAAACTCAACACAATTAGCCTTAGCTAGCGCTCCATCTAGATCCACATCAGTACTAGCACCAGAATATATACTAATCTTATATTCCTCGCCAGCTTCATGTAGCTTTTGAGCTCTATTGGCAATTGCGATTGGGATATATAGAGGGCTTCCAGCGCCGACAAATCCACTAAATCCGATTTGAGCCTTATGCGGGATGAGAGCTGCTGCTTCATCTGCTTTGATAACCTTAGATAGATATCTAGCGTCTTTGATACGACTAGTATCATTTATAGTATTGTCAATCATTTTTATCCTTTAATTAAAATTTAGCTTGATTATAAGCAAAATTTCTATAATTTCTCTTATAATATTAATAGTAGAAATTTATTTTAAGAAAAATTTAAAATTTAAATTAAAGGCTTTACCATACCAGCTTCAGCTAAAAAACAGCTTGGTTGATACTGAACTTTTCTTATCTTATCATACTTAGCATAGCTTAGCACTAATTCATCTTTTGCCCTTGTTACAGCGACATAAAATAGCCTTCTTTCCTCTTCTATATCACTCATTAATTTTGAATTTGGAAATCTACCTTGAGCTAAATCCACCACAAAAACAAGATTAAACTCAAGCCCCTTACTAGCATGAATAGTAAGTAAATTTACCCCTTCGCCTTGGCTCATTTCGCTCTTGCCTAAGGTTAGAAAATTATAAAAATTATCAATATTATTATGGCGGTTGCTAATCTCTAAAAGCACATTAGCCTTTGATATTATACGCTCCATTGCGTTATGTTTTAGCTCATTATCTATATTACCACTTTTTAGCGTTGCTCTTTTAGTAGCTAAAATATCAACTATTATATTGTAAATTTTAGATTTTATTATCGTGTTTATAATCTCATTTGAGCTACTATTTTTATCTAGATTAAGGATTAAATTTCTAAGCTCATATAAAAATATTGCACCATTTTGATTTAAATTTGAGTAATTTAAAATAGGAGATGCCATAAATTCATCATCAAATCCAAGATCACAAAATCTATTTGAAGGTATAAATTCACTAAAATCATCAAACAATCCAAGCTGGTAATTGTGCTTTTTAGTAGAGAGTTTTACACTATTTTTATCTGGATTTATAAGACCTTTTATTATGCTTCCATGACCTGCTGAGCTTATAATGTCAAAAAGCTCTTTAGCGTGAGCATTACCCACACCCTTAGCATACTCTAATATATGGATAAATGCCATAATATCCCTAGGATTTACTAAAATTGCCACTAGATCAATGAGTGCTTTTATCTCACGAGACTCAAAAAAGCTAATCCCGCCCTTTCTTTTGCAGCTTATGCCAAGCTCTTTTAATGCTATCTCTAAGCCATCTGCACTTGAGTTATTACGAAAGATTATGGCGATATCATTTTTATTATATCTGCTATCTAAGATTAGCTGTGCTACAGAGCTATACTGGATAAAAAGCTCATCATAAGTAAGTAAAATTGGGGATTTAAACTCCCCTTGACGCCCTACTTCAAGGGATTTTGGATATAGGCGTGGGTTGTTAGAAATTACCCTATTTGCTAAGGCTAGGATTTTAGCACTTGAGCGGTAATTTATATTCAAAGAAAACATATTAGAATCTAAATATCTATCTTTAAAGCTACCAATAATCCCTATATTTGCCCCATTAAAAGCGTAAATGCTTTGGTCAAAATCCCCTACACAAAATAGACTTTTAGTATTAAAAGCGTCTATTAATGAGCCTTGAAGGGAATTTGTATCTTGATACTCATCAACTAAAATTTCATCAAAATAAATTCTAGCCCCTTTTTTTAGCTCATTTTTCATCTTGATTAATAGATCGTTAAAATCAGCATAATTAAAATTTGCCTTAGTCTCTTCAAACTCACGCAAAATATCATCGTAAATTTCAGCAAATTCAGCCTGATCTGGATAGTTTAAGCTAAACCAATCTACAAAGCTCTCATCATTAACACAGCTATTACAAAACAAAGAGTATATATCATACAAATACGCCCCGCTATAGCCCTTAATATCGCTAATTCTGTGGAATTGCCTCCTATCTGTAATACTCTTTAATAGCGTCTTTAGCTCACTAGGCTGCTTTAAAATCACCCCTTTATCAAGAGTTTTTAGGAGTAAATTTGAAACTGAATGAAATGTCCCAGCTGTGATTTGCGATATTGTGGAGCTATCAAAATAACGCTCCAATCTCTCTATCATCTCGCTAGCGGCTTTATTGGTAAATGTTAATAATAAAATTTTATTAGCTTTTATGCCTGAATTTAGAAGGTGAGCTATCCTAGCTACTATTGTGCTAGTTTTGCCAGTTCCTGCACTTGCTATAATGAGATTATGCCCCATAGGCGCTGTAGCGGCTCTATACTGCTCTTTATTTAGCTTTGAAAGTGGCATTTACTTAGCCTTATTTGAGCGATTAATTGCTCTTATATGGGCTTCATAAGTAGAGCTAAATATATGAGCTCCTGTGCTCTTATCTCTTACGAAATATAGATAATTTGTCTTTTTAGGAAAAATTGCTGCCTTAATCGCATCAAAGCTGACATTACAAACCGCATTTGGCGGAAGACCAGCATATTTATAGGTATTATATCTTGAGTTGTCATTAGCTATTCTTTGTGGTGTTATCTTCTCGTGAGAGTGTAGATCATAATTTAGCGTCCCGTCCATCTGTAGTTTCATTCCGATTTTTAACCTATTATATATAACTGAGGCTACAATAGGCATTTCATCTTTATTTGCGGCCTCTTTTTGCACTACTGATGCTATGGTTATAAACTCATACCACCGCCTCTCATCCCACTGCCCAAATATCTTTTTGCTTAGGTTTTCGTGCTGTTTTTTTGAGATATTTATAAGGTAATAAACTAGATGAGCCTCGCTAATTCCAACTGGAATTTTATATGTTTCAGGGACTAAAAATCCCTCTTTAATTGGCGAATTTGCTAGATAATTCCTCATTAATTCATCATAATTTAAGCCAAATTTCTTAGAAATATCATAGAAAAAATATGCCGTAGTCTCTCCAGGAATTAAAGTAATATCTCTCATAGCAGCCTTAGCTGTAGTAAGCTTGTATAAAAAGTCAAATTTGCTAAGAGTGGTCTTGCCGATATCTATCCAGCCAGATTGCGGAAATCCCATTAAAACCAAAATGTATTTATCAAATCCATCAACCTTAAAATTTAGTTTAGCTAAATAGGATATAATTTCACCTACGCTTCCTTGTGGCAAATATACGACCTTACTTGTATTCATTGTTTGGGATAGTGATGCGAAAATCGTTAGGAAAAATATGAATAAAATTTCACATATTATATTTAAAAATCGCCTTTTAATGCTGTTTTTAACGCTAATTATAGCCATCTTTGCCCTTTTTATATGGTTAAAAATCGGAATTAAAATAGAATCTTTGGATTTTAACCGATTTAAAATTTCGCAATTATATATAAAATTAGATAACAAAATTACACTAAGAGTAAAAAATATAGATATTTTGCCATCTGATGATAAGCAAACTAGCCAAAAATCATCACTTCAGATTATACATTATGCTAAATGGATTGATATGCTATTTGATAAAATAGAGCTAGAAAACATATCAATTGGTAAGCAAAAATCATACTTCATCTATACAGATAATAAATTTAATCTTGATAGCAAAAAAATCTATATAAACGCACATTTAGCTAGGCAAAATAATAATCTAAATTTAGCCATAAATGAGATAAATATTAAGGATTTTAATACCACAATTAGCGGATATTTAAGGCTAAATTTCTATGATGATAAGCATAGTTTTAATGGCAAATTTAACTCATATGAGCTAAATGGGGATATAAATTTAAATATAGATAAAGATATTTTAAGCTATGAAATTTCAAATGTAAAAGCACCAGCCATAGCTCAATTTATGGATGCTTTAGCTGGTGCAATAAGCCTAGATAGCGAGGTTAAAAATTGGATTTATGGATATATCGTTGCTAGTGATTATAGGCTTGAGATTTTGCGTGGAGAGTTTAATCTTAAGAGTAATGACCCACTTATTTCTAAAATATATGGCAAAGCAAGTGCTAATATGCCAGTTGTCAAATTCCACCCAAATCTCCCAGCGGCAACTGCTAACTCAGTTATAATCACATTTGAAAACTCAAATTTGATATTTGATATCAAAGAGCCAGTTTATCAAGACCAAATAGCCGATATAGGACTTAGTATAAACAATCTAGATAAAAACTCAAATTTAATCTTAGATATTAGCACAAAATCTCTATATAATAGTAGTATCAATGATATACTAAAAGCCTATGATATAGGAATTCCAATATTACAAGATAGCGGATCTATTGATACTAAATTGCGTCTTGATATAAACCTTAATAGCTCAAATCTTAAAGCTGATGGGGAGTTTATACTAGATGATAGCGTTATAGATATAGCAGGGGCTAAATTTAGCTCCAAACACGCCAAAATAATTCTAAAAGATAATAAAATCACAATCCAAGACGCACATATACAAAATGATATTTTTGATTCTAATTTCACTGCTTTGATAGATACTAATAGCAAAGTAGCGCAATTTAATACCAAATTTAACTCACTGAAAATTCCAAATCTACTTGATATTAAAGATTTAGATGATAATATCACTTTAGAATTTGCTAGCGATACTATAATTAGCTCAAAAGCCCTAGGCTATAGTATAAATTTAAATCAGCCAATAAAAATAGATATCCCTAGCATTTCCCCGCTTAAGCCATATTCTAAGCTGATAAATGACCTAAACATAACCAAAGCCAATATATCAATCACCACTGATGATTTTAGCAATATTACAGCTAGGGCAAGTGATGTAAATTTTAATTTACCAATCATAAATAAAAAAGATGAGAGCTACACTAAGGATAACTTCACCATACAAATTAGCGATGTTATAGATATTAAAAGCGATAGTGGAGTGATAAATGCAACCATTATAAATGATGAGATCAATCTATTTTTAAACTCAGCTAAAATTTCCATAGATTCAAAAGCGGCAAAAAGTAGCTTAGATACCAATATAAATTTCATAGCTAATAATACAGCCATAAATGCTACTGATATTAATAAAAGCGTTTTATTTGAGCATTTTAGCGGTAGCAAGAGAAAAGATGAGTTTAGATTTGATGGGGAATTTGATGGGGGATATATATCTTTAACTGAAGGGAAAGATATATTAAAAGCAAGGGGAAATGGCATATCAGCTCAAACCGTAAATGATATTTTAGACTTTAATAGCTTTAGTGAAGGTATATTTGGGATTAAACTAATAGGCAAAAGTAGTAAAAATTTTAAGGCTGATTTAGAGCTACAAAACACATATTTAAAAGATTATATAATCTACCAACAGCTCTTAACTTTCTTAAATTCCGTTCCATCTTTGCTTATATTTAAAGTTCCTGATTTTAATACCAAAGGTTTTAGTGTTAAAAATGGAAATATAAGAATTCAAAGAGTTGATGATAATCTTACCATACACGCCATAGATATAGAAGGAGCAAGTGCAGATATAGTAGGTAGCGGGAGTATAAATTTAAAAGATAATAGCCTAGATATAACCTTGGAGTTAAAACTCCTAAAAGACGCTAGCACCATAATAGATAAGATACCTTTGGTTAATCACATATTATTAGGCAAAGATAAAAGCATATCAACCATCATCGCCATAAAAGGGACAATAGATGAGCCAGATATTCAAACTCAAGTGATAAATGATGTCTTAAAAACCCCATTTAATATAATTAAAAATACACTAACCCTGCCCTTTGTGATATTTGAGTAGTGTTGGTTAAATTTAGTTAGTTATAATATTGATAAATCAAAAGGAGAATATATGCAAAAACATCAATTTCAAACACAAGTGAGCGATCTTTTAAATTTAATGATCCACTCACTCTACTCTAATAAAGAGATATTCTTAAGAGAGTTAATCTCAAATGCAAGCGATGCATTAGATAAGCTAAACTATCTAAGCCTAACTAATGATGAGTATAAATCGCTTGAGTATAGCCCTAGAATCGATATTAAACTAGATAAAGAGAGTAAGACCTTAATAATTACAGATAATGGTATAGGTATGGACGAAGATGACCTAATCAACAATCTAGGCACCATCGCAAGGAGCGGAACTAAAGGCTTCATAGAATCCATGAGCGGAGATGCGAAAAAAGATAGCTCTTTAATAGGTCAATTTGGGGTTGGATTTTACTCTGCGTTTATGGTGTCAAATAAGATAGAAGTAATTAGCCGTAAAGCTCTAAGCAATGAAGCATATAAATGGAGTAGCGATACAAATGGATATGAAATTTCAAAAGCCTCACTAGAGAGCCACGGAACCAAAATCACTCTATATCTAAATGATGATGAATTTACAGATAGCTTTAGAATAGAAAATATAATCACAAAGTATTCAAATCACATTCCATATCCTATTTTTATGGATAAAGATGAGTGGATAGCCCCTCAAGATGACCAAAAAGAAGGTCGCTATGAGAGCAAAAACTCTCAAATAAATAAAGCAAGCGCTCTTTGGAGAATGAGCAAATCTGCGTTAAAAGATAGCGATTACAACGACTTTTATAAGCAAATAAGCCACGATAGTATCGATCCACTCCTTCATATCCATACAAAAGCTGAAGGTAAAATAGAGTATTCTACCCTATTTTATATCCCATCAACTCAACCATTTGATCTATTTAGAGTAGATTATCAAAGCGGTGTAAAACTATATGTAAAGCGTGTATTTATCACTGATGATGCTAAAGAGCTATTGCCACCATATCTTAGATTTGTGCGTGGGGTTATGGATGTAGAAGATATACCATTAAATGTAAGTCGTGAGATATTACAAGAGAATAAAATTCTAGCCACAGTAAAAGACCAAAGTGTTAAAAAAATCCTAAGTGAGCTAGAAAAACTACTAAATAACGATAAAGAGAAATACTCTAAATTCTACTCTCTTTTTGGCAATGTGATTAAAGAAGGACTTTATGGATTTAGCACCAATAAAGATAATATCTTAAATTTATGCCTATTTAAATCCACTCTAAACGACAAGCCAATCACGCTAAAAGAGTATAAAGAGGCGATGAAAGAGGATCAAAAATCAATCTATTATATCAGCGGTCAAAATGAGAGTATGCTAAGAAATTCGCCACTTTTAGAAGGGTTTAAATCAAAAGGGATAAATGTATTAATCTGTGATGAAGAGATAGATACAATAGTCTTGCCTATGGTAAATGAGTATGACTCTACTCCATTTAAAAGCATTAATAGCTCTGATATAGATAGCGAGATAGAAAGCAAAGAAATTTCAACTAGCGATGAGACAAACGCCTTAATAAACAAAGTCAAAGAGATCTTAAAAGATGAAGTCAAAGATGTCAAAATATCAAATCGCTTAAGCGACTCTGTAGCGTGCTTAATCTATGATAAAAACGACCCAGATTATGCTATGCAAAATTTATTAAAACAGATGGGTCAAGAAGCGCCAAAAATCAAGCCAATCTTAGAGATCAATCCAAATCACGAAATCATCACCAAATTAGCTAATAACGAATTGATGATAAACGATGTTGCTATACTAATCCTAAATATGGCTAAAATCAGCGAAGGTATGAGCATAGAAAATCCAAGCGAATTTAGCTCTAAACTCTCTAAAATTATATCTAAAGCTCTATAAATTTACTCTGCCCTACTCTGGGCGGAGATACTCTATCAAACTGAAATTTATAAATAAATTTAATTATAATGTTACGATTATACACACTCAAACAATTTTTTTAAACAATTTTTATAATTTATTTTAAATTTAATAATAATTTACGCTAAAATAGAATTTCACAAAATTTTTATCGATAGGAGTCTATATGCAATGGACACAGATATATGATCCACTTGGCAATATATGGCTAAGTGCGTTGGTGGCGTTTTTGCCAATTTTATGTTTTTTGGTTTCGCTTTTAGTTTTTAAGCTAAAAGGCTATATGGCTGCTTTTTTAACAGTTATTTTGGCTTCTGTTTTGGCGTTATTTGTATATGATATGCCTTTTTCTCTCATCGGTGCTAGCTTCGTTCAAGGCTTCGCTCAAGGTATGTGGCCGATCGCTTGGATCATCATCGCTGCGATATTCTTATACAAACTTTCAGTTAAATCTGGCTCTTTTGAAGTTATCAAACAAAGCGTTATCTCTATTACTCCAGATCATAGAATTCAAGTTATATTAATTGGATTTTGTTTTGGCTCATTCTTAGAAGGTGCCATTGGATTTGGTGGTCCAGTTGCGATTACTGCTGCACTTTTGGTTGGTCTTGGACTTAAGCCTTTATATGCTGCTGGATTATGCCTTATAGCTAATACCGCTCCAGTTGCCTTTGGTGCGGTTGGTATTCCTATTATTGCGATGGCAAATCTTGTCGGGGTTGAGCAATATGAAGTTTCAGCTATGGTTGGTAGAATGCTAGTTCCTCTTAGCCTTACTGTTCCATTTTTTATCGTATTTTTAATGGATGGATTTAAAGGCGTTAAAGAGACATTCCCAGCAATTTTAGTAGCTGCTGTTAGCTTTACTGCTACTCAATTTATCAGCTCAAACTACCTTGGTGCTGAGCTTCCTGATATTGTTTCAGCAGTTGTTTCACTAATTTGCACCACAGCATTTTTGAAAATTTGGAAACCATCTAATATCTTTAGACTTGATGATCAAACAGACTTTACAAGCAAAACCGAGCTTAGCAACGGCGAAATATTCAAAGCTTGGCTTCCATTTATCCTATTAATTGCTTGTATCATTTTATGGACTCAACCATGGTTTAAAGCCCTATTTGCTAAAGGCGGAGTGTTTGATTACACTGTTGTAACTCTAGCTGCAAATAATGTAAGCACAACTATAGTTGATGCTGCTGGAAAGGCTATTGGGCTAAATTTAAATATTAGCTTTGTAGGTCTTCAAGCTGGTACTGCTATATTAATAGCTGCATTCTTATCAATTTGGTTTTTGAAAATCAAAGCAAATGACGCGGCTGATTGCTTCTGGGATACATTAAAAGAGATGGCGATTCCTTGTATTACAATTGGTCTTGTTGTATCATTTGCCTTCATCGCTAAAAACGCTGCTATGAGTACAACTCTAGGTCTTGCATTTGCTCAAACTGGTGATGCGTTTGCGTTCTTTAGCCCAGTAATTGGCTGGATAGGAGTATTCTTAACTGGTTCAGATACTAGCTCAAATCTACTATTTGGCCCACTACAACAAGTAACCGCTAGAGAGCTTGGCATTGGTGAAGCACTATTTTTAGCTGCTAACTCAGTTGGTGGTGTCGTAGGTAAAATGATAAGCCCACAAAGTATCGCTATAGCGTGTGCTGCTGTTGGTTTAGTAGGTCGTGAAAGTGAGCTATTTAAATTCACACTTAAATACTCAGTTGCTTTCATTATCCTAATTGGTATTTGGACGCTAATCATCGCATTTTTCATGCAAGGAATAATCCCAGATATTGTAACTAAGGGTTAATTTATGAAAAAAGTATATTTTTTCGCTACTTGCCTTGGTAGTGCTGCTATGCAAGATAGCGTCTTAAATGCTATTAAACTTCTACGCCGCCAGGGCGTGGAGGTTATTTTTAAAAAGAATCAAACCTGTTGCTCTCAACCATCTTTTAATAGCGGTTATTTTAATGAAAGTAGAGCCGTAGCTATGCATAATATCAATCTATTTGATGAGGATATTCCAGTTGTAGTCCCAAGCGGCTCGTGTGCTGGTATGATGGGGCATGACTATTTAGAGCTTTTTGAAGGAAGTAGCGAATTTGACAAGGTTCAAAAATTTGCCGCTAGGGTATATGATCTAAGTCAATACTTAGATGAAATTCTAAAAGTAGATTATCAAGATAAAGGCGAAAAAATCAAAGTCGCATGGCACTCTAATTGCCACGCTTTAAGGGTAGCTAAAAGTGTAGAAGCTAGTAAAAATTTAATTCGCAAACTTGAAAATGTAGAGTTAATCGAGCTTGAACACGAAGAGGAGTGCTGTGGATTTGGTGGAACTTTCTCAGTTAAAGAGAGTGATATATCAAACGCAATGGCACTAGCCAAAATCGAAGATATTAAAAAAACTGGCGCTAGCTACCTAATAAGCGGTGATGGTGGATGCTTATTAAACATTTCAGGCACAATGAAAAAAAATGGAGTAGATATAAAGTGTATTCACCTATATGACTTCTTAATCAAACGGCTAGAGGGGGTATCTCTATGAGTAAAAAAATGCCACACGATCAAATCGTAAAGATAAAACTTGCCGATACTCAGTTAAGGCAAAATCTCACAATCGCTATGCATACCCTACAAAAAAACCGCCTAAATGTGATAAATGCTAAATTTAAAAATTGGCAAGGGCTAAGAGATAAGGCCAAAAAAGCTAAAAATAACGCTCTAATGTCCCTTAGCGATAGATTGATTGAATTTGAAAAAAATGCCACAAAAAATGGGATTAAAGTCCATTGGGCTAGCTCTGCTACAGATGCTTGTGAGATAATCTATGAGCTAATGCGTCAAAATAATATCAAAAAGATATTAAAAGGCAAATCTATGGCTAGTGAGGAGATAGGATTAAATCACTATCTAGCAAATAAGGGATTAAACGCAGTTGAGACAGACCTTGGTGAATTAATAATCCAATTAAACGATGAAGCACCAGTCCATATAGTCGTCCCAGCTATCCATAAAAACCGCAATGAAATAGGCAAAATTTTTCAAGAAAAATTAGGAGCTGATTTAGAGAGTGAGCCAGAAAAGTTAAATCAAATAGCTAGAAAACACTTAAGAGATCAGTTTGAAGGCTTGGAGATAGGGCTTAGTGGAGTGAATTTTGCTATGTCTAAAGAGGGGGCATTTTGGCTAATTGAGAATGAAGGCAATGGTAGAATGTGTACTACCGCACCTAAAATTCACGTTGCGCTTTGTGGAATTGAGAAGGTTATGGAGAGTTTTGAAGATGCGGCAACTATGGTTCATCTACTCACCCCTTCAGCTACTGGGCAATTCATCCCTACATATAACAACATAATCACAGCTCCACGCAATGAAGAATTAGATGGCCCTAAAGAGGTACATTTAATACTATTTGACCATCACAGAAGTGATATGTTAGCTCATCATGATTATTATGAGGCACTTAGATGTATTAGATGTGGGGCTTGTATGAATTTCTGCCCTGTATATGATAAAATCGGCGGCCATAGCTACCAAACCATCTATCCAGGGCCTATTGGCGAGGTGATTAGTCCAAATATATTTGGTATGGAGGCAACTGGCGATATTCTTACTTTTTGCTCACTATGTGGTAGATGTAGCGAGGTTTGTCCGGTTAGAATTCCTTTAGCTGATCTAATCAGAAAGCTAAGAGCTAATAAAGTTGGTCAAGGCAAAAATCCACCACTTAGCACGCAAAATGGTCATAAAAATAGAGGCGAAGCCTTCGCTATGAAGCAGTTTGCAAATATCGCCACAAATGGAGCTTTATGGAGATTTACCCTTAGTAAAACTCATCTATTTAATGGGCTTTTACATAAATTTAAAGGCTCTATTCCGGTGGTTAAAAACTGGAGCAAATATAAAGAGCTACCACAGATTAAAAAAGATCTATATAAAGAGCTTGAAAATATGGAAGGAGTTCGCTATGAATAGAATAGATGAAATTTCAGCCAAATCCAAAGAGATGATTCTTGCTAGATTAAAAGATAGCCATAAAATCACTGGGTTTGAATCTAGCAGCAGCATTGATCCGGTAGAGCATATCCAAACGACAGATAATCCACTTGAAGAGATGAAACAAAAAATGAGCGATAATAAATATATCGTCCATGAGTGCGACCCATCAACGCTAGAAGATACCATTAATGAGATTGTAGCAAGCTATGGGTATAAAAAAATGATCTATGGAAGTGGGCTGAATTTAAATTTAGATAAAATTAGCGCAGAGCAAAAAATCTGCTTTGATAAGCCTATAGAAGAGTTAAGAGATATTGTATTTCATAGCCAGTTTTCTATAATTCATGCTGAGTATGGCGTCAGCTCTCACGGCGTAGCACTTGTAAAATCTAGCCAAGCACAGCCTAGAATGCTAAGTCTAGCTCCAAATCTTTGTATAGTATTGCTAAAAAAAGATAGGATTAAAAGCTCATTAGTTAGTGCGTTAAACGCCTTAAAAGCTGATCAAAATGGCAAACTTCCAAGCAATATTTTATTTATCGCTGGGCCATCTAGAACTGCTGATATAGAGCTTATAACTGTTTTTGGTGTGCATGGCTCACAAAAAGCTCATTTAATCTTATACTAAGAAATCTGCATGGAGAAGCTCTCTCCATGCTAATATTATCTATCCTTAAAATCTCTTAGAGTAACTTTAAATTTAGTCTGATTATCTCCACTTTGACACTTGATATCAAAACCAAGCTCATCGCAATATCTCTTAACCAAGCTAAGCCCGATCCCAAATCCACCATTTTGCGTATCAAAACGACTAAATTTATCATATATTTTATCTATATTCTCTTTAGAGATAGTCGCTCCAAAGTTGATTATCTCAAAGCTATTTTGATTTAAATTTATAATAACTTTACTATTTTTGCTACTATATTTTATCGCATTTGATATGAGATTATTAACTATTTTACCAACTTTTTGTATATCGCTAGATAGCTCAAAAGAGCTAGAATTAATCTCAAATTTAATCCCCTTTGAATTCGCCGAAAGCTCAAATAGCTTAATATGACTCTCAAGCAAAGATTGCATATTAAATTTACTAATATTATTTGGATTATTCTTTAAATTCGAAGCCAAATCGCTATAAATTCCACTTAGGGTTTTGGCTGCTACTTTGATATTTTCTAAATATTTTGGCGGATTTTTATCAAACATCTCACTACTCATAAGTATCACACTCAAAGGGGTATTGATCTCATGCGTAGTATCGGTAATAAAGTTATTAAGTGCTTTAATCTGAGCTAAAAGGGGCAAATAAGCAAGTTTAACCAAAACAAATGCGATAAGACCAATCAAGATAAAAACCGCCCCAGCAATAAACCACACACGCCAAAATAGATCATTAATATCACTAGCGGTAATTTCGTTTTGTAGCTCTAAATTTAGGTCAATTGTGCGTTTTCTAGAGTGGATATTCTCACGCATATACAAAGCATCAGAAGTCTCATAAAATTTATCTTTAAATTTAGGAATATCAAAGCTTTTATATATATACTTATTTGTTTTAATATTATAAAGATTGATTGGGTAAAGACTTGCTAGTTTCATAATATTATCTATATTATCATTTAAGCGAAGAAGGTACTCAAGCTCTTTAGCGAACGCTTCCATACGTATCATATCTCGTTTGATTATATCGAATTTGGCCTCTTTATAATACATAGTGGCAAATCCGATTAAAAAAATCATACTAGAGAGAGTATATAGCAAAAATATTGGTAAAATATACTTTTTACTATACATATTCATAGCCTATTTTTGGGTGTGAAATTATCCTCTCCTCGCCTATGATTTTGCGTAAATTTCTGATATAAACTCTTAAGCTAAGCTCACTTGGTATTTGCCCATAATCCCATAAATTCATATAAATCTCATCTCTGCTTAATATTTTGCCACGATTTTTTAATAATAATACTAGCAAATCAGCCTCTTTTTTAGCAATTTGGACTATTTTATTATCTTTGATTAGCTTTTTTTGGATTATATCAAATTTTATATTTGGAGAAATTTCTACATAGCTATCACTACTTGAGTGGCCAAATTTGCGTTTTAAGATATTATCTACCCTTAAATGTAACTCTACTAATTCAAATGGCTTTTTGATATAGTCATCGCAACCACTTTTAAACCCTTTGGCTAAATCACTTATATCATTTAATGATGTGATAAAAACAGATGGAGTATCTACTCCTGAGCTTCTAAGATTACTAAGCAACTCAAAGCCATTACCCCCAATAATCTTAACATCAAAGATAAAAATATCAAATTTACCCTCATACGCTAGGCTTAATCCATCATCATAGTTATCACTACTTACTACTTCATAGCCTTGCTCTGTAAGATAATCTTTAATCATCTCACAAAGCATTGGCTCATCTTCTATAAGAAGTATTTTGCTACTCACAATCTATCTCGCCGGGCAATCTAAATTTATACAATTTGGATGGTCATAGGTAAATTTACCTGGACGCTCGTGATGATATTTTACTCTTTTACCAGCACAAATTCCCTTATAAAACTTCTCATCTTTACCTAGTTTTGCCATATTTTGACGCATTTGGTATCTAAATTCCTTATAAAATTCCTCTTTTTGTTTAGCATCCATATTTTGGGTTGCTTTTGTTATTTTGTCGTGAATTTTATCGCAACCTTCTTGAATTTTATAATACTCCCTACTAGCTTCTTTTTTAAACTCAAACATCTCTTTGCTTAAACTAGCTGGGCTATCAGCACCAAATGCTACACTACTACCTACCATAGCTATTAAGGCTATACTTAACACTTTTTTCATCTTAAATCCTTTGTATTAAAATATAGCGAAATTATATATAGATCTTGTTGAAAAAATGTGAATTTAAAAAAGAGAGTTGAATTTTTCTATAAAAACTAATGGATCGACTTGAATATTTTGCACTACCACACCAAAGTGTAAATGTGGGCCACTTACCCTACCAGTTGCACCACTTAGACCGATTTTATCGCCTTTAAGAACCTTTTGCCCTACTTTAACATCAATTCTATCTAGATGGTAATACTGAGTGTAAATCCCGCCACCATGGTCTATCACAACGCTCTTTCCAGCATAATATCTATCTTTAGCGATTCTTACAATGCCATCATTAGCACTTATCACACTCTGCCCTATAGCCGCTCTATAATCAACCCCACCATGATAGCTTTTAACACTACCATTAAACACTCTAGCATTCCCATACTGACTGGTAATAAAGCTATTCATCGGAGATATAAACTGGCTATTTACTAGCAAATTTGGACTAAAAGTCCTATATATCTGCGTAGCCTCATCTCTTTCTTTTTCTATGCGTTTCATCACATCTTTAGGCGGATTTGCCTTTGCTGGAGCTACACTTATACTCTCTTTTTTGTAGCTTTTTTGTTCTAATTTTAATAGCATTGAGCTACTTTGATTATTTAAGCTATTTGTGATATTTATATCATTTTTAGCATAATAGCTCACAGGAATAAAAGCTACTTTTACCCCATCTTTCTTAGGGTGATCTAGCCATAACGAGCTTTTATCATTAACCCTTAGCTCTCCTGCGTAATCTGACTCAATGCTAATAATCTCTAATCCACCATTAAATATAGTATTACCCCAGCTAAATAGAGCAAAAATCAAAAGAGAGAAAACTACTCGCATAATCAAACTGAATATAGGGATAAAAATCTTTTTCTACTAATTGGAGAGTATCCATTTAGCTGTTCATACGCCTCTTCTGTATCGCCATCTGTTAGCTCTTTAATCTTTTCAATAAGCTCATAAAGCTCTTCATCATCTAAATTTTCAAACTCCCCACACTCTTCTAAAACCTCTTGTATAATCGCTTCTAATTCTAATTCATCAAAACTCACTATGTCTCCTTAAAAAATTTTCGCAATAATACCCAAAATTCCTTAATCTAACTTTGAAATTTATATTTTGATAATTAAATTTATGCTAAAATTCCAACCAAATTTTTTGGAGCTATGATGAGAATTTTACACTTTATACTACCTTGCTTTATCTGCCTTAGTGGCTGCGCTCAAAATATAGATGATTTATCCATACAATCATACAATATAGAAGTGGATTTTATGGACGCAAATGAGCATAATAAAAGAGATATAATGCTTGGATACAATGATATACTACACGATGTTCAAATAGACTCAAATAGCGATAATTTAACGCTTATAATAAATGGAAAAAAGGCTATAAATAGAGTTAAATTTGATGAAATTTCAAGCAAAATCGCACAATATTTAAAAAATCATAGAGAGCAAAATAAAATAGCAATCGAGTATTATCTAGATTCTAAAAAGCTATTTAAAGCCCTATTTTAGTCTTTAAATTTCATTTAGAATAGATCCCTTAAAGCGGGATCTAAAATCATATAGTTATCTCTTTAATATCAGCTACTTTTAAGAATGCTTGGTAAATTTGACCAATTATCGATATACGATTTGCCTTAATCTTTGGATCATCGCTATTAATCATAACATTATCAAAATACTCATCAATTTGTGGCTTGAGATTAAATAGAGTTGATAAATAGCCCTTTGTATCGCTAATATCTAGCTTTAAAGAGGTAAATGCTAGGTGTAATGCTCTTTCACTCTCATGCTCCATTAGACTCTCATCTACTTTGATAATTTTGCTATCTTTAATGATATTTGCTAATCGCTTAAATGTGGAGAAATTCTCTTTAAATTCGCTATCTTTGCTGATTTCATCTAGAGCGATTATTGCTGAGTTTAATCTCTTAATATCGCTTATACCACTATTTAAACAAGCTTTTATAACTGATGGATTAGCACTATACATAGTATAAAGCCTATCTGTGATAAATTCCTCTAAGCTATTTAAGTCAAATTTATCATAATTTTTAGCTATTAAAGATAGAATTTTTTTAATATCAAACTCTATATTTAGATTTAAAACAATGCGTATAATCCCAGCTGCGGCTCGCCTTAATGCGTATGGGTCTTTATTGCCTGTTGGGATTTTATTTATACTAAATAACCCCATCAAAGTATCAAGCTTAGAAGATAGCGCTACCATACTAGAAAAGTAGCTCTTAGGGCAATCGCTACCCTCTTTATTAGGTAGATACTGCTCTTTTATCGCTTCAACTACAAAGCGATTTTCCTTCCTATACTGAGCGTAATAGCTCCCCATAATCCCTTGAAGATCAGTAAATTCATACACCATCGAGGTAGTAAGATCAGCCTTGCTAAGCATCACAGCACGATCAAGCTCATCTATAAACTCACCGCCAAACTCATCTTTAAGCTCTTTTTCATATATTTTAGCTAACTCTCTTGCAATATCACGCTCTCTAATCTCCTTATCATACATTGAGCCAAGACCGGCTAGATAGGTGATATTTTTTAATTTCGCTGAGCTAAACTCACTAGCTAAATCACTCTCCCAAAAAAATTTAGCATCACTAAGTCTAGCTCTTAGCACCTTTTCATTGCCTTTGATTATCAAATTTGAATCACTGCTAATAGAATTGCTAACTACCACAAAGTGATTGCTTAATTTTCCATCTTGATTATATAATGGGAAATATCGCTGATTTTCCTTCATAGAAGTAACAATAACTTCGCTTGGTACCTCTAAAAATTCCTTTTCAAAGCTACCCATAAGCGCAGTAGGCATCTCTGTAATAGCCACAACTTCATCTAGCAAATCCTCATCTAATTCGATTTTTAAACCACTATTTTGCTCTATTTGTTTAAATTCATTTAAGATTTTTTGGCGTCTATTATCAGCATTAAGGATAACTCCATTAAGCTCTAAAGCACTATAATACTCATCTATACTACTAAATTTTACCATCTCATAGCCATAATATCTATGCGGATAAAATGCCATTTGCGACCTAACGCCATAAATCTCCATATCCACTAATTCATCATTTAATATCGCTATAATAGATCTAATCGGGCGGATAAACTCATACTTACTCGCCCCCCATCTCATAGATTTGCCAAAATTTAAAGATGAGATAAATTTCTCAATAATCTTAGGAAGCAAATTTTTGCTTAAATCGCCTTTAATAACACTCTTATGATATAAAACTTCTTTGCCATTGATAGTTTCAAATTTAAGCTCATCTAGGCTTATACCGCACTTTTTAGCAAATCCTATAGCCGCAGCAGACCAATTTTGGTTGCTATCTAGTGCTATATTTTTTGGTGCGCCGATATTTTCTACTACCTTATCCTTAGCAAATTCAGCCATATCCCCTTGTAATACAATCCTTCTAGGCGTATAATCTAGCTTAAAATCGCAATTAATATTATACTCATCTAATACGGCTTTAAATTTAGGCTCGATATTGCCAAGCTCTTTTAAAAATGGTATCGCAGGAAGCTCTTCTACTCCAATTTCAATCAACATTCTCATTACTCTCTCCATCTATTTTTTGCTTTTTATCCTTAGCTGCCTTTCTAGCAGCTACTATCTCATCTCTAATCCTATTTTTCTCCATCATTTGGCGATTAAACCCAACGACAAGGACAAAAATAATAAATATAACGACAACCCAACCCATAAAACCTAAAAAATCACTCAATTATCAGCTCCTTTTGCCCCTTATAATTCCAAACAACAGCCCTTTTAACCGCTATTTTCCCATCACTTATTTTACGATTTGGGGAGTAAATTTTAAATTTATCTTTAGATATTTTAGCAAATCCACCACTAATATCTAAAGTAATATCATCTATCACATCGCCACTTGTAGCTATACTAATATCTTTTTTATCCATTAAATACTTGCTCTCATCTGCTTTAAATTCAGTATCTACACTTATATAAGATAGGCTAGTAACTTCGATATTTCCTTTATAATTCTCAATTTTATTTACCACCGCTTCAACCTTAGCCCCAACGCTAAGCGATGGATTTTTCTCATAGATATAAATTCCACGCCTACTCTCATCGCAGATTATATAGCCATTTTTATCCTTATACACAATTACCCCAGTGATTTTAGCCCTTTGTTTGGTAGATTTAATCTGATTAATCGATACCTTAGGCAGATCTTCAAAGAGTGATTTTGTGCTTAGAGTTGCATATATAGGGTAGTGATCAGAGTAGCTTTTATCCATAAAATTTGCCTTAAAAACGCCAAAACTTCCATCTTTATAACGCAAATTTCCACCCATTAAATCACTACTTAATATTATATGATCAATCGCACTCTTGCCATTTTTATAGCTACTTCTTTGACTAGCAGGGACAAACTCCCATAAATTCGTCCATTCATCAAGATCATTAAGCAGAAATTTATATCCATAATTGCTATTTAAATCGCCTAAAATCACCCCATTTTTACTATTTTTTACAGCCTTTTTCATAGTATCGGCTGCG
The DNA here is from genome assembly GCF_024723495.1 of Campylobacter sp. RM19073. Lineage (NCBI taxonomy): Bacteria > Pseudomonadati > Campylobacterota > Epsilonproteobacteria > Campylobacterales > Campylobacteraceae > Campylobacter > Campylobacter sp. RM19073. Next base: position 247,387 of record NZ_JANQCT010000001.1, read on the forward strand.
GAGATTCTGCTTTTAAGTGGATTTTTAGCCGCTGGAAAATGAGCTACAAAAAACTCAACACTATAACCATCAAATTCAACCCTACTCATCAATATCGGCCTAGTTTTGACATTTGGCACTATATAAACCATACTATCACTAATCCTATATCTACTAAGCAGTCCAAGCCCTACTGGGGCACCCTTTGTGGTAGCAAATTTATAATATTTATATCCGCTTAAATCGGCCAATTTTTCAATTACATTTTGATTTTCAATCTCATTTAAAGCGATAATATCAGCATCTAATTCCTTTAAAACTCTAGCGATTTTTTGCAATTTTTGATGATACTTCGCACTATTCCATCTATTTGATTTAAAATCAGCATACTCGCTACCGCTAATCTTATCATCAAAAAGATTTTCAACATTATATGTAGCGATCTTTAACTCCGATGAAAACAGCACTCCAAAAAGCAGCATAAAAGCAATCAAAACTCGCATACACTATCCCTAAAATCAAATTTATCTATATTTTGGCGGATAGCCTCATAGGTAATAATCCCCACACTAGTGGCTAAATTCAGGCTTCTTCCTTGGCTTGTCATCGGAATTGTGATACAATTATCCCTATTTAATCTCATCAGCTCAAGAGGCAACCCACAATCCTCACCACCAAAAAACAGATAATCCCCCAGCTTAAACTCAGCTTCAAAATATAGCTTATTACACTTAGTAGTCGCAAAGAAAAATCTATCTTTAAATTCCAAATTTGCTTCTAAAAGACTATCCAAACTCTCCCAAATCACAGGATTTAAGCTCACCCAATAATCTAGCCCCGCACGCCTTAAATGCTTATCATCAATCTCAAATCCCAAAGGCTTAACTAAGTGTAATTTAGCTCCACAATTAACACACATTCTACCGATACTTCCAGTATTTGTGTGAATTTTGGGATTTACAAGAACGATATTAAACATTAAAATATCACCGTTTTATTATTATAAACAAAAACTCTCTCATCAAAAACTAGATCCAAAGCATTGCTAAGCACCATTTTTTCCACATCTCGACCAGCTTTTTGCATATCTTTCCAATTCATCTCGTGATTTACCCTTATTACATCTTGAGTGATGATTGGCCCTTCATCCAAATCATCAGTAACAAAATGCGCCGTAGCTCCAATAATCTTCACGCCACGCTCATAGGCTTGTTTATACGGATTTGCTCCGATAAATGCTGGTAAAAATGAGTGATGGATATTAATAATCTTTTTTGGATATTGCTTGACAAAATTAGGACTTAAAATTCTCATATATTTAGCCAAAACCATATAGTCAAATTTATATTTTGCCAACTCATTTAATACCAGCTTCTCATGCTCACTTCGCTCTATTTTATCGGCATTAATATAGATAAAAGGTATATCAAATTTATCGCTTAATGGACGCAAAGTATCGTGATTAGCAATCACAGCTAAAATATTTGCGTTTAAATCCCCGCTACTATGCTTAATAAGCAAATCACCTAAGCAGTGGTTCTCTTTTGTAGCTAGGATTACTATATCTTTTTTCTTAATAGCTTCAAAAAATATCACACTATCACTTGGTAAATATGCACTTAAAGTATTCTTAAACTCAATAGTATTCACCTGCCCTACAACCACAGCACGCATATAAAATCTACTATTTTCATGATCTACAAATTCACTCGTGCTAACATAGTTTAATCCATGCTTAAATACAATCTCACTAACTCGTAAAATGAGGCCCTTTTCATCATTACAATCAATCTTTAAAATATAATCCACAATATCTCCAAAAATTTTAGAAAAATTCGGTAGATTATACAATTTTTTTGCTAAAAATTAGCCAAAATTAACCGCTTTACTGATATAACAAAATTAACTATTTTTAATAATTTTAGCCAAAAAAAATGCGTCCATATCGCAATCTGGTAAAATTCTAAGCCCAAATTCTCCCACAATCTCACTATCTAAACCAAAGCTAACTGGCTCAATGCTAATATCAAATTTAGAGTTCAACCCATTTTTTACCACCTCTTCATTTTCACATTCAAAAAATGTGCAAGTGCTATAAACCACGCTTCCACCTGGCTTTAAAGCTGTAAGAGCTGAATTTAAAAGCTGCTTTTGTAATCTTGATATGGCCTTAATCTCTTTAGCTGATTTTTCCACAAACCCATCACCAAAATGCGAATAGCTAGAGCATGGTGCATCTAGCAAAATCTTATCAAATCTACCCACGCAAGTTCTTGAGATGCTCCTTGCGTCTTTATTATAAGTTCTCACCCACTCGCAACCATATTTATTTAAATTTGCCTTTAATGTGTAAAATCTCTTGCTATCGCTCTCCATCACTGCTAAACTAGCATTATTTCCCATCATATTTGCTAATGCAATGCTCTTTCCACCTGGACTAGCACACATATCCAAAACTGCGTCATTTTTACTCGGATTTAGGGCTAAAACTGCTAAATAACTGCTTGGATTTTGGATATATATCGCTCCGTTATTAAATAGCTCACAGCGGGTTAAAATCTCTTTAAATTCACTCTTACATATATAAAAATTAGGCAAAATTTCTCTAATCTCAACCCCTAAATCATCTAAATTTGAGATAATATAATCTTTATCAAATTTAAGCAAATTTAGATAAAATCCAACGCTTTTAGGCTTAAAAAAGCTATCCCAAACCCTTTGAAAATCAGCATTATTTAAGCTAGATTTTAAATAATCTTTAAAACTCATCTATTTAAAAATCTCTCTAAAATTATCATCGCTGCTATGCTATCAAATTTGCCATCTCGCTTATTACTTACTAGCTCACTAGCCTCAACGCTACTATAAGATTCATCTTGATAACAAATCTCTCCATCAAACTCTAAAAGCGATATAAAATGCTTAATCCTACGCTCCATCTCAGTCTCAGAGCTTCCACCCTTTGGCAAGCCAACGACTAAGATTTTTGCCCCTTTTTCCTTTAGCATATCGCTTACATCTCTTGCGGCTTGATTGCGATTTTTACGCAAGATTGGGGTGCTTGGGATAGCGATTTTGCCTTCCAAGCTTATAGCTACGCCAATTCGTTTAAGTCCAACATCAATAGCAACTATCATAAAATTCTCACATAAATGCCATCAATAGCAATCTTACCATCTAATTCATACTCATATATCAAATCCCCAAATTTAGCATAACAATCATCGAAATTTGAGTTTTGCTTGATAAATTCCACCACTTCATCGCCTATATTATCATAATTTTCCACGCCAAATTTCATAGCAAATTTATCAAAATCAGTGATAATCTGTGCCTTACCACTTTGTAATAGCTCATTTGTTCCACTACTTTCTCCAAGCCTTTGAGGCAATACATAAAGCGGAATACCAAATTTAATAGCAGCCCTAGCACTACTCATAGAGCCACTTTGAATATCAGCTTGAGCTACGACAACTGCGTCACTTAGAGCCACTGTGATTAAATTTCGCTCCAAAAATTGCCACCCCTTTGCTGTGATATCTGGCTCATATGTGCTAAGCGCTAATGAATTTTCATAAATATCTTTTATGATTTTGGAGTTTTGAATAGGATAAATTTGATCTAAACCATTGCCAAAAAC